>NZ_JARVGN010000019.1 GCF_029762515.1 Methanocalculus sp.
AACTGGCAGCAGGGAGCAATGCCGAGATCGACCGCGATCTCGCCTACCTGACCGGCAACTGGGATATCCAGAACAACAGCTATTTCATCTCCTCCCACCGGCCCTACGTGGGAAAATTTCTGGTGAGAGGGCGCGAGCTCGTCCACGGAGAGGTGCGTCGCTATGTGGATCCAGTGTTCTGGAAGCAGGCCGAGTTCAACCACGCCACGGGCCGGGTGCTCGATGAGATAGCACGGCAAATATCCGGGATCGAGCCCCTCCGCCAACAGGTCCGGGAGGACACCACTAAGCAGATCCATACGACGATCGAGGAAATCCGTTCGCGCCTCAAAGAACGCCTCAAGGAACAGAATGGCGATATCCTGAACAAAATCTCGGAAACAGATGAACAGATCCGAACCGATGTCAAGGAGCTTGTCGAACAGGTGAAAGCCCAGATCGACGCGGAGGTTGAGGGGCAGATCCGTGCCGAGGTCACAGGATTTGTATCACAGGCGAAATCCGAGATCGCTCATGAGGTGAGGGACCAGCTCCAGATTGAAATCACTGGGCTAATCAAACAGGAGCGGGCTGAGATGGTCTTGGAAGTCGAAGATCAGGTGCATTCTGCAATATTCGCAATGGATACCGAAATCGAGAACCGAGCTTGGCTTGCGAAGGTTCTCGAGAGCAGAGCATTGCGGAGCACACCCGGGACGATCGAGGCCCCGACCCCTCCCTCCGCTGAGATCGGCCTGAATTACTTCGCCTTTGAGGACCGATTCCGCGGCTCCCGAGAAGATATCACGCAGCGGCAGAAAGAGTTCGTCCGCTATTTTGAGGGCTGCCACAACGTGCTTGATATCGGCTGTGGAAGGGGGGAATTCCTCGAACTGCTGCGGGATCAGGGGATCGGAGCCAGCGGCGTGGATATCGATGGGGCAATGGTGGAATTCTGCCGTTCCCGTGGGCTGGAGGTCGAACTTAACGACGCCGTCTCCTACCTCCAACAACTCGAGGACTCAAGCCTCGACGGGATCTTCATAGATCAGGTCGTCGAGCACCTTGAGCCAGGGTATCTTGTCCGACTTCTCGAACTCTGCTATAAAAAGATAAAATTTGGCTATTACATTGTTGCGGAGACGGTGAACCCCCTCTCTTTCTTTTCCTTTGCGAATTTCTACATTGACATGACTCATGTCAGACCGGTCCACCCTGAGACGCTGAAATTCCTGTTCGGGGCTGCAGGATTCAGGGAGATCGAGACCCAGTTTTCGGCACCTATACCTGATGAGGTGAGGCTCCGAAAGCTGCCTTCCGTGGAATCAAAGGACGACGAAGAGAAGACGTTTGTTGATTCGTATAACCACAATATTGAGTTACTAAATGGAATACTCTTTGGTGCACAGGATTATGTGGTGATTGGTAAGAAATGAAGTAACATTGGCGGGATTTGAGTATGAAAATAGCATTATGCGCTGTGCAAGTTCCTTTTATGAAGGGGGGGGCGGAATATCTTTGTGATAACTTATACAATGAGATGATTAAAAGAGATTTAGATATCGAATACATAAAAATCCCATATAAGTGGTCTCCTCCTCAGCAACTCATTAATAGCTCTCTCATCTGGAAACTTTTAGATCTCTCAGAGAGCAATGGAGTAAGAATTGATGGGGTGATCGCAACAAAATTCCCTTCTTATTTAATCAATCACCCAAACAAGGTGGTTTGGCTGATCCATCAGCATAGACAGGCATATGATCTGGCATATACAGAATATGATGAATTCTTAAATTATGATAAAAATGGCGAAATTGTGCGGAAACGTATCAAAAAAATTGACACCAAGCATCTGAAGGAAGCAAAAAAAGTATTCACTATCTCTCAAAATGTTTCGAATAGATTATTTAAATATAATGGTATTCGAGGCGAAGCGTTATATCCTCCGCCACCCTTTATCGGGAAATACCACTGTAAGGATTTCAGCAATTATATTCTATATCCCAGCAGGTTGGATCTTCTCAAGAGGCAATTTCTTGTTATTGAATCGATGCAATACGTAAAAAGCGATGTTAGACTTAAAATAGCGGGGTCTGGCCCGCAAATGGAAAATTACAAGAAATTGGCTAAAGATTTGAAAGTTGACAGCAAAATTGACTTTCTTGGTTATGTGAGTGAAAATAATCTGTTAGATCTCTACGCTAATGCCGGTTCCGTTATTTATACTCCTATCGATGAGGATTTGGGCTATGTAACTTTGGAGGCATTTCTCTCTAAAAAACCAGTAATTACCTGCAAAGATTCTGGAGAGCCTGTAGCATTTGTTGAGGATGGAATAAATGGACTTATCGCAGATCCGAAACCGGAGCACATAGCAGTTAAAATCGACCGCATTTTTCAAGATGGTCTTGCAAAACAGATGGGGATGAGAGGCTATCAAAAAGTAAAGAAACTGAATTTATCCTGGGATCACGTCATTAAAAATCTTCTGGGGTCAATTAGGTGAAAATCGCATATTTTACCCCTGTAAGTCCTCAAAAAACAGGTATCGCAGATTATTCCGAAAAAGAAGTAATTCCTTATTTATCACGGTATGTGGACATTGACATTTTCATTGATAAAAATGTCAGACCCAATAATGAATATTTAAAGGGAAAATTCAATTATTTTTCGTACACAGACTTTGAAAAATTGAAAAATGATTATGATGTCGCACTATACCAGATGGGAAATAATCGGCTTCATGAGTTTATTTACAATACTCTGTTAGATTATCCTGGAATTACAGTACTGCATGATATTTACCTTCATGGATTTTTCAGGAGTATTACACTGGCTAGTGGCTATAAGAAAAGGTACTTGGATGAATTCTACTATTGTTATGGGGAAACTGGTTTACAAACGGCAAAAAATGCAATTAAGTCTGATTTATTCCCCGAATTTGATTATCCCTTACTGAGAAGGATTCTTGATTATAGTGTTGGTGTGATCTGCCATAGCGAATTTGGGATACACAAAGTTTTAAAAGAAAAGCCTGATTCCATATGTACAAAAATTCAACAACCAATAACAATACTGCAAGAAATTGATAAAATAAACCTGTTAAATATTGAAAACATTCGGAAAGATCTATTCATTACGGATAAATATCCCGTTATTACAAGTTTTGGCTTCATTTCAGCGCATAAAAGGTATCCGGTCATTATTAGAACCTTTAAGGAATTTTTAAAATACTATCCTAATGCGGTTCTTTTCCTTGTCGGCGAGGATCTTATGGATATTCAAAAATTTGTTAATGAAATGGGGCTGAAAGATTCGGTAATCACCACAGGTTACGTGTCACACGATCGGATTCTCGAGTATCTGGCCATATCTGATTTTTGTATAAATTTAAGATATCCCACGGCAGGTGAAACGGGCAGAAGTGTATTGCAGATTATGGCGGCCGAAAAACCGGTGATTGTCTCAAATGTTGGTTGGTTTTCCGAACTACCGGGAGAATGCTGTATTAAAATCGACGTTGACTCTTTTGAAGAGGATGTATTGCTTGAAAGCATGAAAGTTCTTGCATACAACGAAGGATTGCGCGAGCAGATCGGAAAGAATGCACTTCAGTATGTAAGATGCGAACACGATCCAGAAAAAGTTGCTAGAAATTATTTTTCATTTATTCGCAGTACATTAAATGGAGATGAAATTTTACTTCATGCGGCATCTTGCGCTCTTGCTGATCTTGGGATTGAGGAAACGGATAGTCAAATAATCTCTTCTCTGGCTCTCAATCTAATTAGAATGTGAAGTCCTAATACTCAATTTTTCATTTGTTGTTTTTGTTATATCGGGTTTTGGTGAAAATAGTCAATTCACTCTGATTCAGTAAACATCATAATTGGTTGAGAAATGTTAAGTTAATTCATTATATTTTTTGTGATTTTGATGTGAATTGTTGAATTGAATTTTGTTATTTGAATATTCTGCAATGCAATACTGAGACATCTCGAATCTTTATTATTCAATTCCGGAATATCGCACGGACAATCGCAACCCTCTCGTACATACAGGCGGATGATATTTACTCCTTCGCACAATTTGATTTTTGAAGTCATATTTATATATCCTGTGTTAACGTTGCCTTTCGTTACGAGAACATCATTACAATATAATTCAATCGTTCGAGATTTGGAGAAACTATGTGCCCTGAAGGCTAATGTTGCATCTTGGCAATGATTATTCCATACCAGGAGTGTCGCGTTATTCGAGATCCAGCGGGATGAAATACCCTTCCAGTTTTCAATGCCATGAAATCCATCCAGATAGTTTAATTTTAATGGAGTTAAGGACTCATTCAATATAGGTAACAGCCAGATTTCATTATTTGATTGAACTTTCAGTAAATATAATGCGTAATTTTTATCAGAATAATTTGGACAAAAATCAGATACATTAATGGTAGAAAGGGTGTCATTTAGTAAGAACGGCTTTCCTTTATGGCCGATTTTTAAAAATATATTTTGATTAATTTTGCTTGATTGAACAATTAAATTTAAATTTTGAATTTCATTACTGGTGCGAATTAAGTATTCCGCAGATCCATTGCTTAGAAATCCCCCATCAATATATAGACTGTTATCGTCCATTCTAAGAATAAATAATCCAGGTAACTTATGGCCAATACCCCAGGATGGCAGATTATTCATCTGAGTATATTCTACTGGGAGAAATGCATAGGGCATTTTTGTTGTATGAACCCCAGGATGATATGATGTTTCGATTGGATTTGAAATAACTGGATTAAGGACTAATGCAGATGCAATAAGAAAAATTATGAATTTCCTCCAATCAACAAAACCGATGAGGAATAAAAATGCTGGATATATGTAAAAATATCGATTTCCAACGGCATGCGCACCTCCAAGGTAGTTATTGCCGATAATAATGATAAAAAACGCTACATTGAGAAAAATTCCGGTAAATACGATATATTTATATATATTATCTTTTATGTGGTCCAACAAATAACCCTTTTTTTGCGATTTAAGTTTTGATATTAATAATCCTGATAGCAAGGAAAAAAGTGCAAATATTGAAAAAGGGTAATACCAAACCATCCCTGTGAATTTTCCAAATATATAATATACGATATTATATGGAATTACTTTTAAATTTTCAAAATCCTGTATCAGAGCTGATGTGCGCCCATCGGTGACACTGAAACCAGGATAACCTGCTTCATTTATACTATCATAACCACGGTGATATGGGAATTTATCTAGGAAAAAAAGTCTATTCCCACCATAAAATGTAATTTCTCCGGTATTGATGAAAAATATTCCATAAAATACGATGATTGGGATCAGGAATAGTAGTAGCATCAAGATTATTTTCGTATTTTTACTTGTATACATCTCATAAAAAGCGATTGGAACGAATATTAAACAATTTGGGAGTTTTGCAACAGTTGCTATGCCAAAAATGAGAGATGCTAAAAAAAGAAATCGAAAATTTTTATTTTCCCGATATTCAAACCAGGAAAATAAGCCTGCTGTGATCAGAAACATGTTATAAATTTCAACATGTACCCAAAACAGATAAACAAAGGCGGTTGATATCAAGAAAAATGACGAGGAGATTCCCAAAGCAACAAGTTTACTGTTATTTTTTTTAAGATAGAGATAGCCCATTAGAATCATCAACCATAAAAGAAGCGCATTTAAAAGAAGAATTCCGCTATTATCGAAGATTATATAAAATGGTGCCGCCAAAAGAGCATAAGAATATTCTTTCCCATAAAAGTAACGACCTTCATCGGTTTTAATCATGAATAAGCCTGCTGGTAAGTCATCGATTTTTTTTTCAAGTGCTCTCTGCAGGTCTTCAGCTCGATATTCAATGTCATGATCTTCGGATATGCTTGTTATCTGGAGATAATATGTTGATGTGTCTCCCCATCGATGTACTGGAGAATTGAATGCAACACTTGCTAAAACGATGAGCAAAATCAGGAGAATCAAACCAGGGGCTCTATCTACCACATTATATTTTTCGAAACTCGATAAAAAATATTTAGTCATATTTACCTCGGTTAGTTACATTTTCTGACCCTAAATATTAAATTCTACTGAAATTTTTCAATTCCGTTAAAAGATAATAACTGGCTAATTAACGAAAGAATTTTTTTGATATTAGTTATTTGATTATTTTTATCAATAATCCCTCTGAATAGATATTAAATTATATTGATTGAAACCAAGAATGGAATGTTGGACCTCTTATATATTGCATAGAGATCGATAGTCGTATGAAAATAACAATCTTATACCTTCTCATACAACCACAATTTACCTGATCACACATGAACCGCAAGGCCCTCATTAAATCTATCACAATAATTGTTACATTCATTATCCTTACGGTCTTGCTCTCGCAGGTGAGGCTTGGCGATATCGTCAACACTCTTATTTCGATGGATCCGCTATTCTTGTTTGGCGGTTTTATTCTTTACATCGTGAGTTACGTATTACGGTCATACCGTTTTCACTTTTTATTAAACAGAGAGGTCAGCATCCGAGATCTTTTTCCGATAGTTTGTGTTCACAACATGGCAAATAATATCCTTCCAGCACGGACGGGAGAACTTTCATATGTTTATCTCTTGAAAAAGCAACACAATATGAGAGCTGGACAAGGAGTAGCAACGTTACTGGTTGCGAGGATTTTTGACTTATTAGCTGTCATTGTATTCTTCGTGTCCTCACTTTTACTAATTGATATGTTGCCTGATGAAATTATTAATACTGCACTAATCGCAGCTGTAATTTTTTTCACTTTAAGTATATCTGTAGTCTTTTTTTTCTATCTGCCTTGGAGGATTAAATCAACAGAAAAAGATCCCAGATACAAATCCCATTATCCTGAAAACCCTTTTCTCCTCAAGATTTCTGGAAAAATTAGTGAAATACTTAATTATATTCTTGAAATCAGGCAAGGAAATAAAAAGAATATCTTATACGTTGCGATTATATCAATCTTCATCTGGTTTTTTCTCTATTTGTTCTATTTCTTTAGTGCATGTGCGATGCATATTGATACTGGTTTCCTACCAACAATCTTCGCAGCAAGTTTTGTCGTTTTCACCATGATTCTGCCAATTCAGGGTATGGCAGGATTTGGTACTGTTGAAGGCGGATGGGCTTTTGGATTTATCCTTATCGGAATTTCTGAAATTACTGCAATCAGTTCAGCATTTGGTTTTCATGCCATTACGCTGTTATTTACTATCATAGCCGGTAGTTTTGGATATACAATTTTTATCATTAAAGAAAGGAAAATATGCGGATATGACAATTAAGACTTTAATAGTAATTTAAAAAATTTACACCATCCGTTTTCTAAGATATATATTTAAATTCTTACCAATTATGAGAATTTCTCGAATTTCCGCAAAATGATGAATTTTTATCCTCTTTTTATAGATTTAATAATTTAATAATTCATCCTATGATAATTACAATTTTGTAGTAGCGCTAATAACATTCAAGTCTTAATATTAAATAGATATCACTGTTTTAATGCGATATTGGAGATTTTTGGTAATTCTATCTTCAGAATTTACACATTTTTTTAAAAATATTGAAAAATTTAAAAGAATATTTCAAATTATATAATTTCCTTATGGAGATGTTAATTTCTATATAATATTTCAATGATCAATCAATTCTTTCCCAATATAAATATCAGGATTTTCCGCTTTTTTCTCTCTATAGGTTATCATTTCTCCCAACAATCCCAATGACACGAATTGAAGACCTAACACTATGAGCAGGACCGAGAGCAATAGGAGGGGGCGTTCGCTGAGCTCGACATTATAAAAGAATTTCAGGATGACTAGGTGTAAGCCTATAAGAAATCCGATACTTGTTGAGAGAAATCCGGGGAGACCAAAAACATGCAATGGTCTGGATAAATAACTTGTGAGGAATTTAACGCTGATGAGATCAAAGAAACCTTTGATAATCCTGTTTATGCCATATTTCGATCTCCCGTATTTCCTTGGGTGATGCTTAACCTGCACTTCACCGATTTTAAACCCATAATAATTGGCGAGTACGGGAGTATATCTGTGCATTTCGCCGTACAAATTGATTGATTCGATCACTTCCTTTCTATACGCTTTGAAACCGCAATTAAAATCATGGAGGTTCACACCGGTGAATAAGCAGGTCAACCTATTGAAAAGTTTTGATGGGAAGGTTTTCGTTGGTGGATCATTGCGGGGGTATTTCCATCCGGATACAAGTTCATATCCTTCATCGATTTTTTCAAGGAATTTTGGAATTTCAGCGGAATCATCCTGAAGATCTCCGTCCATTGTTACGATGACACATCCATTCACATTTTTAAAGGCGATATTCAGGGCGAGCGCTTTTCCAAAATTTTTCCGAAGTTTAATGACACTCACGCACTTGTCGTTTTTGTGGAGCTGGGAGAGTTTTAAAAATGTATCATCCGTTGAGCCGTCGTCAATAAAAAAGATTTCATGCGTTTTGTCGAGTTCTGCGAGGTCATCCTTCAGCTTTTGATAAAGCGGTAGAATATTTTCTTCTTCGTTGCATACAGGAATTACCACCGATATATACGGTTCCATATCATCTGACCTCAAAAGAGTGCTTATTAGTAGTACATTTGAACTCTCTCTTCTTATTTTCGATTTGCCGCCCTGAATATCTATTATGTACTGCGTATTCGGAAAATATCGCTTTGAAGGTTTCGTTTTTTCCTATGAAAGATATGTATGAGTGCGGTTCAGCACTAGAATATGCTTGTTTATAGTGATTTTTTGCAACAAATGATGATGTATTCCGTAGATCAGACATAAGACAGAGCTTCTCGAAAGATAAGTTTTGGGTGAGGTTAAATCCGTAATCATGCTATAGCAACGGTTCTTGTCAAATTTTCCCCGAACCACTGATGGAGTTCCCATACCATCCGGTATTTTGGATAATAGGTTCCCGTTGTCTCTGGAGCTGTCATGGTGAAGGTGAACGTGTACTGCTCTCCGGGTCCGACAGTCGTTCCCTGGGGTATCTTCACCCTTCCCGTTCCGAAGAGTGCTGCATCACCTGCTCCATCACCGACTGCCCCCAGCCTGATACGGTCAGTCTCAGACCAGGGTTTGGTTCCGGTATTCAGCATGGTCACCTGAACGCTGTACTGCTGTCCGGGGGTCATGGTTGTGGGAATGGTGTCGCCTACCACAGCAGCATCCGGTTCCTGGGATCCCCCGACCTGTACAGTCTTTTCTAACTTGTCCCCGAACCACTGTCTGAGTTCCCATACCATACGGTATTTTGGAGAATAGGTTCCCGGTGTTTCTGGTGCAGTCATGGTGAAGGTGAACGTGTACTGCTCTCCGGGCTCGACGGTTGCTCCCTGCGGTATTTTCACCCTTCCCGTCCCGAAGAGAGCTGCATCCCCCGCTCCGTCGCCGACCGCTCCCAGCCTGATACGGTCGGCCTCCGACCACGGTTTGGTGCCGGTATTCAGCATGGTCACCTGGACGCTATACTTCTGTCCGGGAGTCATGGTTGCAGGAATGGTGTTGGAGACCACTGCAGCGCCGGGAACCAGAGGTTGCTCGACCTGTATGGTCGTATTAACAATCTCCCCGAACCATGACGGCATCTCGCCGTCGCACAGCATCCTGTACTGTGATTTATAGGTTCCCGTTGTCTGGGGTGCGGTCATGGTGAAAGTGAAGGTATTCTGTTCTTCCGGTCCGACGGTGGTTCCCTGGGCGATTGCAACTCTTGTGGGCCCGAAGAGCGCCGCGTCACCTGTCCCGTCACCAACGGCTCCCAACCTGATGAGGTCGTCCTCAGACCACGGTTTTGTGCCGTTATTCAGCATGGTCACCTGAACGGTGTGCTGTTGTCCCGGGGTCATTGTTGCGGGAATGGTATCGGAGACGAACGAGGCGTCCGGTATTTGAGGTTCATCAACCTGTATCGTCGTAGTGACGATTTCCCCGAACCATGAAGGCGGCTCGCCGTCCCACAGCATCCTGTATTGTGGGTTGTAGGTCCCCGGCGCCTGGGGAGCGGTCATATTGATGGTGAAGGTGTACTGCTCGCTGGGGTTGACGGTAGTGCCCTGTGCGATACCCACTTTCATCGTTCCGAAGAGAGTGGCATCGCCTGTTTCATTTCCAACAGCGCCTAGCCTTATAAGCTCATCCTCGGACCATGTGGTGGTCCCGGTGTTTTGCATCGTCACCTGGACGTCGTACTGCTCTCCTGCCACCATGGTTTTGGGGATGGTGTCGGAGATGTAGGCCGCGTTCGGCCCCTGGACCTGTACGGTCTTGTCTACCGTCTCCCCGAACCACGAAGGCGGCTCCCCGTCGCAGACCAGCCGGTACCGGGGGTTGTAGGTTCCCGGCGTCTCGGGGGCCGTCAAATTGAAAGTGAAGGTATACTGCTCTCCGGGATTGACGGTGGTTTCCGGGGCGATTGTCGCTCTTGTCGTCCCGAACAGCGCTGCATCACCACCCCCGTCACCTGCTGCGCCCAGCCGTATGAATTCGGATTCAGACCACGGTTTTGTGCCATTATTCAACATAGTCACCTGGACGGTGTACTGCTCTCCTGCCGCCACTGTTTCGGGGATGGTGTCGGAGACATACGCTGCATCGGGGAGGATCGGAATTTCTTCATCGTCAGTAAACGCCTTCAAACAGACGTCCGTACCGCTATATACGGAATCGATCCGTGTCCAGCTCCCTCCGGTGGAGCTGACATAGCCTTTCCCCGAGGCCGTGGCACCGCTGGAATACTCGGCATAGGGGCGTTCGACGGCGATGGGGGTGCTGTCAGCCGAATCGAGCTGCACGACCACCGAAAAGGTGTCGCCTGCGTCCAGGCTGACGCTCTCTGCGAGGGAAACGGTATGGTATCCGGGCAGGTCGAGTGTCCCGGTGGTGTGGGCTTGGGCCGTATCGCCGGCAGCTTTGGGCAGCTGGGAGGGGTTGACGTAGACCCGGATATCGTAGTCTACATCGGTGGTGGTTGCATAGAAGCTGACGGCCTTGAGATCCTCGTCGGACTCAGCCGTGAACACATTCGCCATCCAGTTGCCTGATCCTGAACCATAGCCGACATCCATGACCCAGCCGAGGGGGTCGTACTGGTAGATGTGGTCATAGCTGGTGGTGGGCTCTGCAGTAAAATAACAGGTCTCCGGGCGTGATCCACCTGCGATGGCGAAATTCGCATCGTAGTAGGAGAGGTAGAAGTATCCGGTTCCGTTCCAGCCCACACCCGTGCCCCAGCTGTTCTTGCAGATGAATGCCCCGTCTCCCGGCGGGGTTACCGTGAAGTTGCTTGCGGGGAAGGTATCGTCCCATCCGACAATGCAGATGGCATGGCCGCCGCTGCTCTGGTAGGAGGGATTGTAGTAGGTCTCATACCCGTATCCGTTGGGCGAGCCGAAATAGCTCCAATCGACGGTAATTGCACCCTGCAGTCCTCCCTCCTCCTTGATTTTCTGCTTTATCAGGCCGTTGTCGGTCGCACTGCTCCGGGGGGGAAGGATCACCGCCTCCTGCAGGTGTTTCTGCACATCG
>NZ_JARVGN010000001.1 GCF_029762515.1 Methanocalculus sp.
ACAATCAGGTGGCAGTCGAGATGGGCGGACTTGATGTCAGCTTCCACCGTAAAGAAGGTGAGAGCGTAGTTAGTCGTGATCAGGAGGGGAGAGTTCCTGTCCGGGTTCCCAAATGACCTGACGCCCGCATCGACCGATACCGGTTTCCGGGGGTCTGTGTAGATGTTGAACCGCCAGATCAGCTGGGGAAGGACGTTCCATGCCTCCATGCTGTGCATGATGATGAGATCCGCATATCGGGAGATGAGCATCGCGGCCATGTACGTCTCTTTCCACTGCACCGCCTCCTTTGCGAGCTCTTCCCCTGCCCAGGCGGCAATCGGGGTGCCGAGGAGCGGGAAGCCGGTGAGTTCGTCACGGGCGATACATGCCGCCCTCCTGAGCTGCGTGAATGTGTAGATGGTCTGAGCAAACCCAACATCCGGGAAGGTGCCGGGATCGAGGACAAGATCAGTAATGCCGCATGCTGTCAGGGTCTTGACAAGGCTCCTGAGAAGGGCGATATCGCCAGGTGCGGATGCAACAAGGGGAGCATCATACCGGAGGGCGAGGTCGGCCATCGCCTCCCAGTTCTCCTCTGTTGCTGCATAGATGAGCGGGCGGTGATCACCCGCCTCTGTAAGCCCGGCCTCCATCACCGCCGGATCGAGGGAGCAGAGAATTAAAGGATATGTGGTGGCAGCTACCGCCGTCTTCACCGTCTCCCTGAATACTTCAGGATCGCCGGAGATGGATCGGATTGCGATCCCGTCCAGCCGGAGATCCCGCCCGATGTACTGGTAGGTGAACCCCTCGATTGCTTCGATTCGCTTCAGGATATCTTCCTTCTGCATACTGTCATCGATATCGATGATGACCGGGGTAGGGTTGTGGTAGGTGAAGTCATGCCGGTAGAGGACATGTTTTCCCCCGATGAGGATCGCATGCTCGCCGGTTCCGATTGTTACCCCCTTCACGGGTGGGGCGAGGAGCTTGCCCAGATCGTGCAGGAGGCTTTCGTACTGTTCTGTTGAAAGTGGCGGGCAGTCCGGGATGGTATACTCGCCATTGACCAGTTTTGTTGCGAATGCCATGCAGTTTGCCTCGCCGCATTCGCCGCAGTTTGTCTTTGGCAGGAGCTTGTAGACATCGATCGGGCTGATCTCCTTGATGCTCTTCTTCGCGTTCTTCGTGGCCATATCTTCCTCCCTCCTAGCACCTCGTCCTTACCCAGTCGGGTGCCTGCGGAACTGTGATCTCCTGCTGCATCATCCATGATCTGACATCCTGCATCGTCCGGACGGCTGAGGGGTGCATCATCATGAAGATATCCACTCCCGCAAGGAGGAGGGTGAGGGAATTGACTGTCTCCCATATCGGCCCCCGGATCTCCTTCGGGCTGTATTCGGGCTCCATCGTCATCCATGCCTCCCGTGCCGCCCATGCATTCGTGGATGCTGAGATCGTCGGGTGCTGGAGTTCGGTATCTCCCATCAGTGCGGCATGGCGTGCACGTTCATGGATGGTGAAGGAGTACTCAAGCCCATACCCGAGTGCAACGGTTGTCAGATCCATCACGATCTCTTCAGGAGGCAGGTACTCATAGAGCCGCCTGTTCAGTTCTTTTGCACTATTCAGCTCAAGTCCGGTGAAGGCAAGGAGCAGATGGCCGTTATCATGTGCGGCTTTTGCCACCCCTTCAAGGGTCTTTGCCTCGGCCATATCGAGGGTGACGGAGTTTAAGAGCAGCCGCTCGCCAGCGGCTCGTTCGGCAACCTCGGTGAAGACGGCGGCATCCTTCTTCGGATCCCCGCATCCGCCTATAATAAGCGGAACATCGACTGCCTGGAGCACCTCTTCAACGATGTTTGCCGCTTGCTGTGGCGATCGATCCTGGATGAGGGGATCAGTGCTCATCAGGTGAACCGTTACACAATCAGCGCCGAAGGTGTTCACATTCATCCTCGCCCATTCCGCCGGATCATCCATCACATCCAGAACAGCGGCCTTCAGGGTTTTCGGCAATGCGACAGCCATGTCAAAGACATCCATTGAGATCGCAGTCCGGTTCTTTGGGGGAAGAGCGGGATTTGAGAATGCGGGTGTAGTCGATCCGCCGATAGTGATGGTGCTCCCCCTGCTGCCCCCGTCTTTCTTCGTTGCACCGAGGGTCACCTCACGTATCGAGCCGGGATAACTCTCTACCGCCGGGCTGAAACCCTCCCGAAACAGCTCGGTCGGCCGTTTCGGCTCTTCCGGCAGGACGAATCCGGGTACGCCGCCGATACCAACCGGGATAAAGAGCTCAAGATCGCCTATCTCCATCTTGAAGTTCTCAAACTCGACCTGCTCCACCCCCGAGAGGAGCGAGAGCAGCCGTTCTCCGAGCACGGAATCTGCATGAATCTGGTTCTTCTTCGTCATTGCTTCTCCCCCCGTCCGGGTTTTTTAGGCTGCACAGGCTGGATGATCACCTTGTCTGCATAGATCCGGGCATTCTTGAGGAGAATCCTGAACCCTCCGGTGGTGATCGGGAGTTCGCCTGCGGTGATCACCGCCGTCTCTTCTCCCTCTTCGCCAACCTCAAGCCATCGACTGACAACCGGGTGGCTCTTCCCGGTCAGGAAGGCTTTCAGCTCATCAATGCTGGTGGCATCTTTCTCGGTTGCGATCGCACCGAAGACAGATTCGGGAATATACTCCTTCAACCGCTCCTTGATCTCTTCCGGTATCCAGACGACCGCCTCATATCCGCCATCTGCCTGGAGGAACTTCTGTGATCGCATGTACTCGATCGAGATCCCGTGGAACCCGTCGATCTGGCGGCCACCAGCTGTTGAGTCTGCCATTGTAGAGAAGGGAAGACCGTTTACGGCGAGATCACGGAAACCACGGTGGACGATTCCGTATCCTTCCACTTCAGGAATATAGAAGGCGATCGCCTCGAAGCAGCCGCAGGAAGTATGGGGATAGCCGAAGCCCGAGTAGAGCTGGATCCGGTCCACTTCACCCATTGATCGCTTCTGGGCACTCTCATTCACCCCGGTGTACTCGCCTGCCTCCGGGTCGAGACACTCTCCTTTCTCAATCGGGAAGATCGGCCCCTTCGGATCGATCCTGGCAGCAGCCCGCCCGTCGAACCAGCTGATCGCCCCGCAGTTTGCATACCGTTGTGGGGTGACGACACAGACATGGGTCGGTGCAAAGGACTGGCAGAGTGCACATCCATAGAAGACATCTACATCCTCGTCAGAGAGGCCGCGTGCCCGTGCATCCCGTGCCTCATAAATGGCCATTGCTTCGGTGTACAGAGGCCCTATCTTTTCGGGATCGGTGATGAAACTGATCTGGATCTCCTGTATGATCCGCAGCTCGTTCCTGAAGAGCTCCTGCATCGCCATTCCGATGAACCGGAATGAATTGAGCCCTTTCTTAAAGGATTTTTTAGAGAGGCGGATCCAGATATCGTACCGCTGGTTGAGATGCATGAAGCCTTCGATATAGTTCGAGTACTCATGGATACGCCGCTCGATCACCCCTTCCAGGTTCTCCTCAAGTTCAGTCCCTGCGATCTCGATTAAGATCCCAAACGGATGGCTCTTCCCCTCTTCGAGGTCGGGGATATCCGGGCCGATGATATGGATGGCCCCGGATTCGATCTCCTCTGCAGGTTTCAGCCTGACGAGCTCGAACTTCTCTGCGACCTTCGGGCCGCCGAGTTCAAACTGCATGTCGCTCTTTCTGATCCGCTCTCCCTCATGGACAAGCCCGACATCAACAGGAATATCTTCGAACATCGCTTAGTCCTCCCTTTTCCCGAGGATTGCTTCAAGGTTCATGATCCAGCTTTTTATTGAGATATTTGAGAATGACCACCTGGCATTTGGCTGGTAGACATTGTCAAGGCTGATCGTCTTCAGGTTCGGGGCGAAATTCTTCAGCCCCGAGAGGATCGTCCATCCCATCTGATAGGGGAGGCCGACGAAGAGTGCAAGGTCATGCGGCCCTTTCCCATCCACGCCCTGCCATTTTGGATCAGTGAGCCGGTTTCCTATATCGACAGCGGGCATCACCGCATCCGGGGTGAAACCCCGTTTCAGGAACTCGTTGTTTGTATTGCCGGTTGCGACTACCTGAATTTTGCATCGTTTTGCCATTGCAATGACATAATCGATCAGTTTCTTCTCTTCAAGATCGATCTCGGCGGCAATGCTCCCGACGACGAATACCGGCCGTTTTGCCTGCCTGATCATCGCATCCGCAATCTCCGGCTTTGTGATCAGGGAGGCTTTCTTCGGGCCGGCCACCTCGGCGGTCAGCCAGGCTTCCTGGCTCATGGGGCGGCCTCCTTCTTTGGAATGAGAGTGGGATCGGGGATCACCGTCTCCTTCCAGTCCTTCTCTTTGAGGATGGCGACGATATCCTCCTTCATGGTGATCGGGATATCCGCTTCCATCCTGACGAACCGATGGATGTCTGTCGGCATCGATCCGAGGAGCCTGCGGTGGAGATCGATATAATGTGTCAGCTTCAGCGCCCGTCCGCGTGAGGTATCATTTGGCCGCATGGAGAGCTTGGCGATCATCACCATCGCCTCCTCCTTCGTCTCGACGGCAATGAAGAGGTGTTCTGGGACCGGTCCCACATACACCTTCTCGCCGGTCCGTGTATCATTGACATACCAGTCTTCATCATGGTCTGATCGTCCGAGGAGCATCCTCCGGTACTTCGTGCCATGAGGCCCGACGATCACAGGTATCCCGAGCCGCCAGAACCCTGCTGCAATCGATGCGGCTTTCTGTGACATCGCACCCCAGGCAACCCCGACGGCACCGACCCGGTTATAGACGTAATCTGCGATCTCCGCATAGTTGCCGCGGAGGTTCCTGCGGGCGAAGATGCTCGCAATCTTGACGGCTGCACCTGAGATATGGGCATTCGAGACACAGGAGCCGACATTCACAATTGCCCCTGCTTCGAAATTACCTGAATATACCTCATAGGGTGATTTTCCATCTTCATCCCGGTGCATGCCGATCGTCATGGCGGCACAGCCGGAGGTGCAGACGATGAAACGCCGGTTTGCAAATTCTATCGCCATCTCGGCAAGCTCATTACCGCCTTTTGGATAGTTTGCACACCCGACGAATGCGACGATCCCCGGGATCTCGCCGAGGACGATCGGTCCGCCGACCTGCCGGATCTCGATATCCTGGATCGCACCCCGACCTGCCCGGAGCTTGAAGGATTCATTTCTGAGAGTATCTTCCCCTGCTGCTACGATTAACGAGTGGATCGGGATCCCCTGGGGGCATGCTGATTCACACCTGATACACCCGACACATGATTCATATATCTCCTGAAGCATCTCGGGCTCCTCCCGCGAAAAGGCCTTTATCGCATCGGGGATATGCATGTCATTTGGGCAGGCACGGCGGCATTCCCTGCACTGGGTGCATTCCTTTGCCATCTCCATCGCTTCGTCATGTGAGAGGAATATGCCCTTCTTTTCCTTCTTCCGCTTCGGAGCTATCTGCATCGCAGTCCTGACGGCAACAACCCCGACTTTTTCAGGGTTGAGGATTAAGGCGCCCTCGATCGTTCCGCTCACAAGGTCCCCGATGATCTCTTCAGGGGGGTCTCCCGTTCTGTCAGTGAGTCCGAGGCAGTTCTTCTCGCTTGTTGCGATCACCGGGATCTTCAGGGCACGTGCCTCATCCAGCACATCAGTCCTGATACATTGCTCGTCAACGACGATGATATCGGGAATGCCACTCCTGATATACCGGATCTGCCAGGATATCGGGCCGATGATCTTTGCCTTCGGTGAGTACCGGGTCATATCAATCCCGGTGCAGCAGATCCCGGTCACCTCGATATCGCCGGTCAGCTCGTTATCCTGCATATAGTCCATGATCTCAACAGATGGGGGAACATTATGGCCGATGACCAGAATTACCGGTTTTTTGGTGTCAACCGAACCAAACCCTATATCGACAAGGGGTGCATTCGGATCGGCTTTGGGGAGATCATATGCGGAGATCTGGGCAATATCCGCAACCTCCATTGAGAGATGGTCGATCATGCCGGTGTGCATGACTTTTGATTCCAGGTCGAAGGGGTTGCCCTCCTGCCCGGTATGGGTGCATGCGAGGAGCGAGGTGATCTGCTGCTCCGAGTAATCGAGCACCGTCTCCAGATCGCCAAGCGTCTCCGGCATCATGCCGCAGACGAGGCGGGTGATCGGCGCTTCAACCTTGATATTCAGGCCGCCCGGATCGAGGCGGGTATCTGCACCAAACTCCTCGATCAGGTGGGTGACCAGCTCACGGGCATGGCTTGTATGGGTTGCTGCTCCGATACAGGCGGCAAGGAGGACGATTCTGGACTGCTGTCCCGGCATCGTGATGCCGCACGCTCCCTTCTTGTCTCCTGTCAGGTCGCATTTGCCGTAGGTACAGAGGCAGCAGAGATCACAGAATGGGAGGTAAAATGGCTTGTATCGGTTCAGGAGGGTCAGATCCCAGTTCCTGAGGGTGGACATCGACGGAAACGGCGTCGGTCCCTGCGGTTCATCCCAGGTCTCCTGTGCGAGCCTGCCAACAGAAAACCTGAGATCTTTGATATTCCCTATCTCGGTCTCGATCTCCTTAATACTGATATTGATCTCTTTTGTGCCCATTGCTACCACCATCTGTTTCTATTGAACAGGGTTCATCCACCACAATTCTGGTACATGTTGTGTGAACCCTCTATATCAGTGATTCAATCCTTTATGGGGCTAAAATAGTTTCTATCGGAGTCATTGGTTGGAGCAGGGGAGAGTGCATACATAATCCGGCAGAACAGCTGCCCGGAAGATGAGGTGAAAAGGGTCGGAATCGTAGTATCCGGTCACCTCAGTATCCGGATCAGTCAAGGAGGTTTGGGATCTCCTGCAGCTCCAGGTGCCCGGCGATCGTCCGGGCGATCAGGGGACCGGGAACCTGTCCCTGGAGGCTGAGGGTTGCGATGGTGCGATCGGCGATTGCTGCCGGATCGGTCGCTCCCTCAGCAACAGATGAAAGCACTGTCGCATGCACCCTCTGGATGGCAGCAAGCCCGATATCCATTCTGAGATAGGCATCCGATCCCTCGGCAGGAAGATCCCATGAAGAAAAGAGGATATTCACTCCTTCGAGTTCGCGGAGACGTTTGATGGATGTAACTGATGCTTCTGGATCGTCATAGATTGGGAATCCGCCCTGCACAGGTATGGAATCGCCTGAGAAGAGGATGCCGGTATCCTCCATGAAGAGCGAGATTGATCCCGGCGAGTGGCCCGGCGTATGGATCACCGTCAGCTCCGTCATGGCGTCTCCGGATGTATCCGGGGTGATTCTGTCCCCATCTTTAAGTTCCCGGTCAATGGTGATGGGTCCGCTGATCAGCGACTCGAAGCCAGGCACCTGCCGCTCCCTGTTCTGGAGATCAAGATCCTCTATCCAGGCACGATCCGCTGGATGTGCCGCGATTGTGCAGCCTGTTGCCCGCTGTATTGCCCATGCCCCTCCGATATGGTCCGGGTGGGCATGGGTCAGAATGATCCGCCCGATCTCTTGAGGGTCGCGGCCGGCTGCCCGGATCGCCTCAAAGATCTCGGTTCCGCATCCGGCAACCCCCGAGTCGATCAGGGTGATCGTCTCCCCAAAGATCAGATAACAGTAGACGAACCGATCAAGTGTCACGCCGGGGGCGATCGGGATCGTAAAATTCAGCTTCAGTGCCTGGACAGAGGGTGCGATTGCCATAAGATCTCCTATGAAGGGTATAGGAAAGAAGGAGGTATAAAAAGTACTGGTAAAAAGGACTGTAAATACTGGTGTGGCAGCCCCCCCCCTCTTCCACGTTGTCTGCTGAAATCCTATCTGCCCGGAACCATGAGCTCAGAAGGTTACCCGTGGAGCCTCTGCTTCCCGCATATTGTATTCCATCGTCCAGAAGTACGCCTCGCCATGAGCGATCCTGAAGACGACAAGTTTTGGATCCGTTGCACCGGTGACCCCGATATCAAGCAGCCAGGGGCGGTCGCTGAGCAGCTTTTTCCTGAGGGTGATATCGCTCACCGGCTCCATTAAACCTGCCACCCGCATCATCTTTCCGGCACCGTCACCGGGAGCAAAGAAGCAGAGTTCGACTTTGGAGTTCTTCGTGAGCTGTTTCCAGACATTCTTCCCAATACCGGTATGGTAGTAGAATCCTGTCTCATCGGCAAACCACATGGCAAATGCCCGGACCCGTGGCTGATCGCCGTCCATGGTGGCGATATAGGTCACCGGGTTCTCATTTGCAAATTTCACGCATTCGGAAAAGTCCATTCTGGTTCCTCATAACTCCATTCGGGAAGGAGAAGGATAAATATTGCGGGGGGAGTTGGGGTGTCAGGTTCTCTTTAGTTTTCTGAACGCTTTTATAACGCCTGCGTATGGCTCCCTCTTCAGATAGTCTTCCTGAGACTGCTGTTGCTTCATCCCCTCGGTAATTGACCTGTGTTGATTGCAGTAGATTGCATGCAGTGTCTGGACAATTGCCCTGCTGTTGCTTTCATCTGCCTCTGCGAGTGCATCCAGGTACGCAGAACGGTGTTCAGGCCCAAGGTAGAGTGTCGGATATCCGGCCCGTTCAAGGATGACGTTTGCCAGTGCCCTGCCCACCCGTCCGTTCCCATCAACGAAGGGGTGAATCATCTCAAACTGTGCATGGAAGAGTATGGCAAGTTCAAATGGTGCGATTGTTTTCCGGTTCTTCCTGTACCATGCGATGAGCCTCTTCATCTCATCAGGAACAAGTATCGCCGGAGGCGGTTCAAATGCAGCTTTCTCAATTCCTACCTGGATATTCCGGTACTCTCCGGGACTATAGAGGATGCCGCGGAGGACCAGCTCATGGATTTTTTTGATAAGCGTCTCCGTGATATCTCCTGAATAGTCCTTAAGGTACCTTCTGAGTGTGATGAAGTTATGGATCTCATATATCTCCTCCATCTTCTTTCCGGCGGGTGAGATGTCATGTTCCAGCAGCTCCTCTGCCTGCCTGAGGGTGATTGTGTTGCCTTCAATTGCAGTTGTGCCCTGAACGTACCGGATATACATTGCATCACGGTAACGCCCGCTCTCATCCGGATAGTGCTCCTTAAAACGCTCATAATAATAACGGATGGTCTCAAGCGCTGTTGCCCCGGTGGTGTCGAGGATGGTGTATTGGTAGTGGTTGAGCCGGTAGTCGAGGTATGTAGTTAACCTCAGATCCTCCAGTTCTGATATTTTTGATATAACTTCCTCAATGGTTGTTTTTTCACATCTCCCGATATATTTCTGTATGGAAATGGATTTCGCGTTAACTTTTACTCTATCCTGTAGATAGAGGTATTTATTCCCCTTTATTGTCTTTATTGATAGTGAAGACATCTTTTTTTTTTCTATTCTATATCTTAGGGATAAATAGCTATTGTCGGGTTAACTTTGTTTACCGTTTAGAAACGCCCATCCTCCTCTCCACAGGGTCACATATCCTTTTACATCAATTAATTTGGCTATCTGGTTTTACAAATAGGAAGATATTTCTCTTTCTCTCTCTTTACTCCGGTTATGAAACAGGAGCTTTCTGATATTGCAGGGAATTACCTGTTTCTTGATACTGAAACAACCGGGATGATCAGGATTGGTCAACCCTCTCCCCGTCTTGTTGAGATCGCCTGGTTGATCTGTGATACAGAGGGAACGATCTTGGAGAGGGATGAGTATGTTATCCGTCCCGATGGTTTTACAATACCCCGGACCGCCACTTCTGTTCATGGGATCACGACAGATTATGCCAGGAGAGTCGGAGGGTCCCTTCAGAATTCTATTGAAGCTCTTTCGCTATGTGCGGGGAATTGTTCCCTGATTATCGGGCATAATGTTAAGTTTGATTTGGCCATCATCGCAGGTGAATGTAGGCGCATCGGGGTTTTGGATCCACTTGCCATGCTGCCCAGTGTCTGCACAATGGAGGAGACTGCAGCTTTTTGTGGAATTCGACGAATGAATGGTTATAAGTGGCCTACTCTTTTAGAACTTCACTTGAAACTCTTTGGACGTCCCTATGAAAATACCCATCGTGCAGCTAACGATGTGATGGCATGTGCCCGGTGCTTTTTTGCGTTGAAACATATTGGTTTCTGGGACAATGTTTGATTATCCGCTCATAGTGGTGAGGTTGAAAACACTCACTGTTTCATCCCCATGCGGATGGGGAACTCGGAATCCTATTAGTTATGTTCATCTTTGCACACGCTTCATCCCCATGTGCATGGGGAACTCCCACGATGGTAACCGATACCTCAATCAATCTGCGGTTCATCCCCATGTGCATGGGGAACTCTTGACCTGTTTAAGCTTCTCCTTCTTCTCTCCCGGTTCATCCCCATGTGCATGGGGAACTCATCGTTATCGGTTTATCAACCTTAACAGGTATCGGTTCATCCCCATGTGCATGGGGAACTCCCAAACGTTGCCGTTGAATCAGCGAGTGTGGTCGGTTCATCCCCATGTGCATGGGGAACTCCAGCACGAGATCGCGTTAGGGAACGTGTATCGCGGTTCATCCCCATGTGCATGGGGAACTCTCTATAACTCATCGGCCTCCCTCAACGACGCACGGTTCATCCCCATGTGCATGGGGAACTCCCTCCGGAACCACAAACAAGACTGATATTCTTCGGTTCATCCCCATGTGCATGGGGAACTCACCCTGATTATTCGCCTCTTCTGTCAATTTATCGGTTCATCCCCATGTGCATGGGGAACTCAGACTGTATTGTTCTCTCCAGTGAAACATTACCGGTTCATCCCCATGTGCATGGGGAACTCAACAAGAGGTAAAAAGTAATGGCTGAAACTGTCGGTTCATCCCCATGTGCATGGGGAACTCTCATCGTCATACCGGAACACAGCGTCCGGGTTCGGTTCATCCCCATGTGCATGGGGAACTCGACGGTATGCATGGTTGCCGCGCCTGCGGTCTCGGTTCATCCCCATGTGCATGGGGAACTCCGATTCAAACGTTATTGGGCGCACCGTTGTGCCGGTTCATCCCCATGTGCATGGGGAACTCCTCGTCCAAAATAACAGCACCACTTTCCTCAACGGTTCATCCCCATGTGCATGGGGAACTCGGTTTGCATGGGTAAAATTCCCCATTTACGCCCGGTTCATCCCCATGTGCATGGGGAACTCGGTAGTATGCCGGATCTATCGGGATAATACCGCGGTTCATCCCCATGTGCATGGGGAACTCTCTATACGCCTGCCCTGATCCTCGATGATCTTCGGTTCATCCCCATGTGCATGGGGAACTCATCCCGGTGACAATCGCGGGGAAGATGATCGTCGGTTCATCCCCATGTGCATGGGGAACTCTGCACGGTTTCAGATCCTTTGAACCCGTATGTCGGTTCATCCCCATGTGCATGGGGAACTCCTTCGTCCATTCGCCACCACAACTATCACATTCGGTTCATCCCCATGTGCATGGGGAACTCCATCTTCTCCAGACTGTTATCAACAAACATGCCGGTTCATCCCCATGTGCATGGGGAACTCGCCCACATATTCCCGGTATGCCTGTGATGAGACGGTTCATCCCCATGTGCATGGGGAACTCGTGCGCTTTGCCCGGCGGGATCGGGAACGTCACGGTTCATCCCCATGTGCATGGGGAACTCCGTCACATCCAGATACTCTACCAATGCCGTGCCGGTTCATCCCCATGTGCATGGGGAACTCCCTTGTTCCTGGTCGTCTGTCAGGGTTTTGGTCGGTTCATCCCCATGTGCATGGGGAACTCGATGCCTATCAGGGCAATATCTGCTAATCCGACGGTTCATCCCCATGTGCATGGGGAACTCACAATCAGGGAGATCAGGGTTGCCACCGTTTTCGGTTCATCCCCATGTGCATGGGGAACTCCATCGATGGTAACCGATACCTCAATCAATCTACGGTTCATCCCCATGTGCATGGGGAACTCGACTCATCGCCAAACATGATGCCTTACCTTCTCGGTTCATCCCCATGTGCATGGGGAACTCCTTATGAGGTCGTATACCGTTGCCGGCCTGATCGGTTCATCCCCATGTGCATGGGGAACTCGTTTTGCAAAACGTGTTGGAGTTTTGCATTCCCGGTTCATCCCCATGTGCATGGGGAACTCTGTTTTGCAAACGTGTTGGAGTTTTGCATTCCCGGTTCATCCCCATGTGCATGGGGAACTCCGCGTGATCCAATGTGTTCTCGATACAGCTTGCGGTTCATCCCCATGTGCATGGGGAACTCTCTTAAAAGAGGCTCTTCAAAAACCCTGACAACGGTTCATCCCCATGTGCATGGGGAACTCCGTTTGGTTCTTCGGTGTGTTTCCTTGCGGTGCGGTTCATCCCCATGTGCATGGGGAACTCTCCTCCCATCGCGGCGTAATGTTAACCATCAGCGGTTCATCCCCATGTGCATGGGGAACTCTTCTGCAATGATCCTGTCAAAATCGGATCTGCCGGTTCATCCCCATGTGCATGGGGAACTCTACAATAGAGTGTTTGTTATAATATTATTTATCGGTTCATCCCCATGTGCATGGGGAACTCTTCGTCGATGAAGATCAGTTCCGGAGGTACGCCGGTTCATCCCCATGTGCATGGGGAACTCATCAACATCTCCCACCTGTGGATTTGTTACGACGGTTCATCCCCATGTGCATGGGGAACTCTCCCGCCCAACAGATGATCATACCAAGCGGGGCGGTTCATCCCCATGTGCATGGGGAACTCTTTTATTCTGAGTCGTATTACTGGGTATGTATCGGTTCATCCCCATGTGCATGGGGAACTCTTGACACCCCCGATAACCATATTTGCCATGAACGGTTCATCCCCATGTGCATGGGGAACTCGTTGCATACGATGCGCCCGATCCTTTTGAGACCGGTTCATCCCCATGTGCATGGGGAACTC
This sequence comes from Methanocalculus sp., assembly GCF_029762515.1. Classification (GTDB taxonomy): domain Archaea; phylum Halobacteriota; class Methanomicrobia; order Methanomicrobiales; family Methanocorpusculaceae; genus Methanocalculus. Next base: position 13,004 of record NZ_JARVGN010000001.1, read on the forward strand.
GCCCGTTATGCCCGGTAATTGTATCCCCGATACGGTTCATCCCCATGTGCATGGGGAACTCTCTTCTCAATATATACTGGAAAGAGGAAGTTACCTTCCTACCAGAGGCGATCGTGGAAAACTAATGGTGAAGTTTGAATCTGAAGCACCTTGGCTTGATGAACTACTACACACTCAAACCAACATATCACAGTTCCACACTCCTCATTGCGACAGCCTCGCTATCGCTACCTATCTCAAGGGGGAGAAACGATATCAAACTTATGCCGTCGATTTCCTTTGGAATGCGGCGGTTCTTTCCTATAGTGGTGAACCCGAATCCCTGTTCGTTATTGGTACTCCATGCCATGATGGCGTTACCATCCTCAATGCCTGAAAGAACCTGCTGCCAGATCATTTCCCTGACTCTCACCGAAAGATCGCCGATGTACACTCCGGCATGCACCTCAAGCAACCACACTGCGAGCCTACCGCGGAGACGCGGGGGTGCTCCCTCAACTACGATGACCAGCATCCCCGAGCCTCTTCTCTTCTGGTATTGCAGGTTGGACCGCATCAAGGGGTGCCTCCGGCATTGGCAGCCCGCCAGCGGCAAGTACTTCCTCGATTGTTGGGATAATCCGCTTTAAAAGTCGTGTCTCACGGAACATATCCCGGCAGGCAAGCCGCACGGCCCTTTCCGGGTCATGAGGGCATTCTGCTGCAACCTTAAACGCAGCCGGAACAACTGTTTCGAACTTAAAGAGATCCGCCACATCATAAACAAATGATAACGGCTTCCCGGTATGGATGAACCCAATTGCCGGTGCATACCCAGCTGCCAGCACTGCTGCTTCAGAGATCCCGTATAGGCATGCGGTTGCCGCACTCAGACACCGGTTCGGCAGGTCGCCACTACCCCAGGCTGATGAATCGTAGTTACGACGGGTCCATTCTACCCCGTACTTCCGTGCCAACTGCACGTACAATTCCCTTACTCTTGCTCCCTCCATTCCGCGTAGCTGCTCGATGCGGTAATGGGGCGGTATCGGGGATGCAAACCGCATCTCGTACATCTTCTGTACCACCCGCAGTCTCGCCTCCTCATCGAGAGCTAGCTTCGCCTGATAGAGAAGACGATCGGATCGAGCACCGCCTGGCTGGCCGGAAGCGTAGAGCCGGACTCCGGCTTCGCCCACCCAGACCAAGAGACACCCCACTCGAGATGCCAGGACCACAGCAGCATGTGATACGCGGGTGCCAGGCTCAAGCATCATACAGGCGACGCTTCCAACCGGGATCTGGGTGCGTACACCATTTTTATCGACCAGAACAAAAGCACCGTCAATGACATCAAGCTCTCCCCTCTCCAGAAATACGAGAGAAACTCGCTCCTTTATTGGAATTGGTTTGAGAGGCGGGAGCATGTTCCACTCTACCGTGCCGGGCGGATCATAATCATCCCACAACCAAATCCTTTCGCTGATCCTACTCCTGTGAAGAGTGCATTTAGAAATGCTTCCGGCTCAGTCACTGTAAGCAGACCGGTATAGTCGATCGTGCTGATCTGGATCGGTCGCTTCCCCTTCTTTTTGTAGAATCGCATCTGCCTATAACCATCTGCCCTGACCTCGCCATTCAATACAGAAAAACCGTATTTCTCGCTCCGGCTTGCAAGCCAGGCAAACCCAGCCTCCTGGATAATTTCCTGTTGTGATGGCATCTCAGAAGCTGGAAGTAGATCCTCCTGAAGCCGTTTCTTTGCATTCATCACAACATCATGACGGTGATGCCCGCCTTTCTCGTCAGCCTTCGTTCTGACCGGGTTTGCCTTAAGGACGAAATTGAAGCGCTGCCCCTCCCTCAGTATTGGTGCATACTCTTTCGACTCAATAAGCCACATGCCCCCTCGATTTACAGGTTCTCTTTCTGAAACCGAAAAGAACGTGGGAACATTCCCTGCTAATTCCTGCCGGTATAAAAAATCACGCTCACGATCTGGTCCGTCTGTGAAGAGTGACCAGATCAGGTTGTGTGCATGGTACTCACCACCGAAACTCCTCCAGAAATCCCGGTTTTCTGTTGCTTCTACTTTGAGCGTGATCCTGCTCATGTACATGGTTTCTCCTCCCTGATCAGCTGAACAAGACCGTAATGTTCGATTCTGTTCCTGAATTGCCACCGCCTCCTGCTCAGTGGGTCATCATGCCTCAATCCGGAGTGGTCCGGCTGGATTCCAACATCTTCATCACCCTCCCAGTAGACCCGTACTATCTTCTCACGGAATGCCATGCGAGACAGGAACCCCTCGCCAGGGAAAGGTTCTGCCATAAAGATTGCGCCAAGGTTATCTCCGGTCACCACTCTGGCACCAAGAGGCAGCGCAGGAGGGCAGGACTTCCGTCCAAGGTAAAGAACAAATTCAGGGGTATTGAGGGCGTCACGTAGTTCTTCCAGACGATGAGGTGGATTATTGTTTTTGAGCCAGAGACAGATGGTATACACGGCATCGCAGTGATAGTCACGGCTGGAGAGTATTGTTGAGATATCCTTTTCAGGCGCATTCAACTCTTCTTTGCGGGTTGCAAAATCTTTCTTTCTCTTCCCGCTACCGGATCGTGGAACCTGGGTGGTGTGATAGTCCCGAAGCAGCTTACCTGGACGATCCAGCCTGACTGCCACATGATACCCATTATTAAGTTCGTTGAGCCGTTTTTCTTCCTCACGACGGATTCCAAGCGCTGCAGCTACCATTCCCAGCACAGCTGATCGGGTTGGATGATCATGCGTTGGACGGTATTCACCGACTGCCGTGTCTCCCCAGGAGGCCATCACACCATACAGATGGAATACGAGAAACTCAGGCATGGTTATCAGCCACGAAGTCCAGCACCTCGTTCAGTGTCCCCTCACCGGTGTAAGCGTTCATCTCACAGCTGGCATCGCTACATGGCCCATACACATTATCCATTTTTTCCTTTGTCTTTTTGAGCGAGTTGATAGCTGTGCCCAGAAGATCACGGTCACGTAATGCAGTAAGGTATGCGACCGAAAGTGACCGTGGCTGTTGAGATCCTCTCTCAACGAGCAGGTAGGAGGCATATGCCCGTGACGCAAATGAGGCTTGTTTGCCTGTTGGAGCTACTTTAACTGCTGCCTCGGTCAGTGCACGAAGGGCCTTGTCTGTAAGTGCTTCATCTTTGCCAAGGTTTTCTTTTAATAAATCACGATTGACACAGAGATAGAGGTAAAAAAGCCCCGCTGCAAATTCGGTCTCTCCAAGGTGCCCTGCACCCGCATCCTCCTCACCTCGGTTTAGATCATCCACTGCAGTGAAGTAGTCGTCTTCCACAGCGACCTCATTGACTGTTATCGCGTGAGCGACCTGGACCGCCGCCTCAAAGTTGTAGGCCGGGGATCCTGCAAGCATCCGTCCAAACATTGCAATATCGGCACCAGAAAGCCGCCGGGTTAGAAGCTTCTTATCCTCTTCATCAGGAGCCGCTCCACTCGTAACAGTCTTTTTGATAACCTGCTCGATAGCCGCGATCTCCTCGGGAGAAAAGTGAGCGAGCTGCTCAATCTCAAGTGAGGTATCGCCCGCCTTCAGCTTCCCGAAAGCTCCGGCAATCTCTCGTGACCATGGGAGGGCTATCTCCGATGGGACTGGAGTAAAAACCGCAGTTACTTTTTCTTTTCCTGAAATTAAATCATTTAGGAAGATACCTGTTGTCATAGACTTCTGGATCAGAACGCCCATTTCCTTTGTTCTAACACCCAGTTTGTCGGCAAGTGCCTCTGAAAAGATATCTGATGTTCGCCAGGCACGTTTCAGGCTTTGTGATGAGATTCGCAGCCTCTGGGTTCCTCCCATCGTTGCAGTCTTCGGCCTTCCGAGATCATCACGGTTTAAATTCGATGGTGGGTACGATACAAGAATATGCAGTTGAATAAATTCACTCATAGAGAACCTCCTTTTAAGTTACTTTTCAGAGGGCGCTTCCGAGTAGTAGTCGAACGCCCATGTTTTCTTCGTCCTTTCATTCCACCAGTAGAGGCCGTCTGCCATGCTTGGAATATTAGCTGTTCCATCCAGCAGTCGGACGATACGGATCATAGGCCCGTAGAGTTCACCAGAGTCATCGATCTTTAATAGTCGGCGGAACCGCAGGCCGCTCACCAGTGATCGGTCGCTTTCTTTCTTGTGACTGGCCATCTGTTGAGAAAATCTGTGGGATGAATCAGGTGTTTTCACATGTGATAGTACTCCGGCAACTGTCGCCAGATCATCCGGTTTTATCGGTGCAATCTTCCCAAGGGAGAGCCGAAGCCGGTGATATGCCGGGAGAAAAGCAACCTCAGTCCTATTTCTGCACCGACGGAGTTCTGCCCGGTCGCCATGATTCTCCTGCAGGCCTTTCCACCATGCAAGAAGTGTCTCCTGAGCCTCAGGTTGAGCAGTAAATGATAGATACTTCATTTTGTTCATAGTTTCATCTTCCATTGTATTCAGAGGAATTATTTTTTGGTTGTAAATCAAGCGTTTTTAGGATCTCTGGGTTGCTTTTCGATGTGTTATCCTGTAAATATTTATACGCCAATGAAATTCGTTTTGGATCGGCGATCCCGATCATGTTCAGCTGCGTGAAGTCATCAAAGAGCGTTTCAGCTTCATTTTCGAGGATACCAATCCATCTCCATTTCGCAGTGTTAGTATCCTCTCCATTTTCCATCATGTCTTTCAGAAGATACAGGGATTTATAGAACTCTGCCTCAGTATTCTGCCAAAACTTGAATGTAATTGAAGTAAAAAGTGTTTTTTTGAAATTATCTTTAATCCTTTCCTGTTTTACTGAGTCTTTTTGCTTCTGATCATGTGTTTCAGTTTTTTTCGGCTCATAAAACGCAGACCAAATTGCATATTTAGTTTTATTTATGACTATCGTGGCTGTTTTTATCAGCTGAGCAGTAACCACCTCGTAATCTTCTCGGATCAAGGGATTAACCTTGATGAGTGGCATCGTACCTTCGTACCAGCACAGAGGTTTAAATAGTTTAATTTTATCCATCTCATAGCCAAAGGTCCAGAGCCGAAAAGGTAGTTCAGGAAGATCGTTTTGCCGATAGGAGCGGAAGTTATGTACCACAACCGCTGGTATAGTACTCCGATCAGTATCACTCTGAATCAGACCAAGCCAGTTTCGATATGAAATGCCTCCTGGCTGCCCTTTTTGAGGGATAAGCTTGCCACTCTTTCCATTAGTATAGGCAGTAAGCACATGCTGCCAGTTTCCACTATAGTTCACTCCCATGTTCTTTGTTAAATAACTCGTGTAGAGACGATCTGAACTGCAGCCGCAGAGATCGCAGATTCCCTTCGTGGTAGTATCACATTCAAGGCGTATTCGCCTGGGCATTCCCCAAAACATCTGCGCTGGATTGACGTGTTGTGGAGTGGTTTCACTTCCTTCACTCTCGCTTGTCCTGGTCGGGGCAAGCCAGGGAAAGATATCATTTTCATCCTGTTTCTCAGGATTGCCATATCTCGTAAACGAATCGCTGGGAATAACGTTCAACCAGATAGTCTCCCAGAGAGTTCTACTAATGACAATAGATGTCAGAGGACCTCCCCCTCTAAGAGATGTACGGTGTCCACGACCTCCACTGGGTGCATTTGTTTGAAGTGTATAGAGTGCCATAGCACAGCATGGTAAACAGAGCTGTTGCACCGTATTGCGTTTGATAAAGTGATCAGTGTTTTCTTTTAAGGCGTTCTCGCCGGGCATCTCAATTAGTAGCTGCTCAATTCTCCAAGAATTCCCTTCAGACAGATTTATATCCTGCATGAATCGTGGCCCTTCACCATCGAGTTCAAAAGCGTACGCGTACCGCTCAAACGAGTCTCTCAGATACTGTTCATCAGGTGGGGACTCGAATTTCCTGAACCATTCACGTTCGTTTTTTGGGGGGCAGGTTGTCTGCATCAACCCGATGAGGAACTGGATGAGTGCTCCGTTGAAATCGGGTCTGGGGGCGGCAAGCCGAATCAGAGGATTTGTTTCGTGATCCAGAGCAACTTGCCAGGGTGCAATGCATACTTCTGTCGTATCTTCCCGGATCGCGGGTATCCATGTGTCCTGGATAAGATTGACCATGTGTATACTTCCATAACTATTGCGGGTTGTGACCACTAACGCGAATCTCTGATCAGCCGCTGTTGCCACAAACTGACAAATAATCTTGTAATAGTTGAATAATTACAGAGACCTTAAATCTTCTTACCGCACCGTGAAAGTAAAAATAATACTCGTAAAAACTAATTCTCACATAATATGTGCGATAAAAGATTCTGCTGAGGTGTTTTATTTTTATGAAAGAATGTTATTTTGCCTCCCGATACACCTGCAGACCTGTTCTTTGATCATATTGTACCTGGATCTCTCGACCGCGTCCATCAAGTGCTTCTCCCATCCAAATTCTTCCAGATTGTGTGAGTGGAAGCAGAATCATTCCTTCACCTCTACCCGGCATCGCTTTCAGCACCTCCGAAACTGCCTTTTTTAGCGCCCCCTGATACTCTGCCGGTCTGGAAAACATTGTTTCCCTGACACTCAACCGGCTCATATCCCAGGCATACGTCGCTGTATCCGACCAGGGGCAGAGCACCTTTCCGTCCCAGCGTGCGAGCGTTATTGTGACGCTCAAAGCATTAAGCCGTGTAGGCGTTCTTGTTTCCTCCTCCCAGTTGCCGGGTGTCGCCTTGTATCCATCATCAATATTCAGCGCATTTAGATGTGCGATAGTGATATTGCCCATATCCTGTCCATCTGCCACGAGGTCGCGTCGGGCAAGTGCCTCGGGGATGGCTGTCTGAGCTTCAGGTGCAAAAACACTCTCTATATAATGCCGCGCGTCCTCAGGGAGGACAATCTCTCCTCTTTCTTCGAGAAAGTGAGCAGTTAGCCATAGTTGACCATGTTTTGGGTAGACATATGCTCCACCACGGAACATCTGTTTATACCACTCTTCATCTGGTGTGTCAGTCATCCGTGGTGCTAGCACAAGGAGAGTGGGTGTTCCCCGGTCACCACGCTGATGCCGGTGCAGTCGCCCGGCACGCTGGATGATGAGATCGATCGGTGCAAGATCGCTCGCCATAAAATCGAAGTCAAGATCGAGAGACTGCTCCACCACCTGGGTAGCGATCAAAAGTTTACCCTGCCGTTCATCACCGTTACTGTTCTTTCCAAATTTCCTGAGCACGTCCTGCTCGATAGCCAGTCGATCACCCATAGCGAACCGGGCATGGAAGAGTAGCACATTCTCTTCACCGAGCAGTCCGGTAAACTGTTGGTATGCCAGAATCGCATCATCAACGGTATTTCGAATCCAGCAGGCACACTGACCCTGGTTAATTACATACTGAATCCGATCCATCACCTCATGATGCGAATCGGTAAGATCGACCTTCACGACTTTTCTTGATCGATTGTCTGATGAGAGGGGTGTTTCAAGGAGTCCACTTGCAGATACCGCAGTCAGGAGTGGATAGGCCGTTTCCCGGAGTGGAACTGTGCAATAGCCGATCCCCTTGCAGAAACTCGCAATCAGTTCTTTCCGCTGATGCATCGGGAGAGTTGCAGAAAGGAGGATTGCACTCCCGCCGAATGCTGCATGAAATGTCAGCAGGTGGCAGAGTAATGTATGCATGTACGCATCGTAGGCATGAACCTCATCAACAATTAATACGCTCCTCGCAAGCCCGAGAAGGCGAAGTGATTGATGCCTGAATGGTAGAATACTCATCAGAGCCTGATCGATTGTCCCTACACCAAGTGATGCCAGGAGAGCCTTTTTTCGGCTATCAGATAGCCAGGATGCACACCAAACGGAGGCAGGGAGCTCTCCGTCGCCATATTGCATCATGGCATTCTCGGGGGCTGGACCTATTGACTGGCGGAACATATCCGAGAGGTGGCGGGCGCTGTGGGCAAGGACAAGCGATGGGGTTTCGCCGTAAGCGAATAACCGGTGGTATGCTTTTCCAAGTCTTTCATACATGGCATCGGCTGTCGCCATTGTTGGCAGCCCGATAAAGATGCCCTCTGCAACGCCGCACTTCAATAGTCGATGAGCCAGGACAAGTGCTGCCTCGGTTTTTCCTGCTCCGGTCATCTCCTCAAGGATAAAGAGGCTTGGAACCGGATCAATATCGCAGGCTGAAACGACCTCTTGAAGATCGGTAGGAGATGTCAGATCGGGGAATAGAGCCCCCATACCGGTTTTTTGGGAGATTGTAGACGGCATCATTCCACTCTCTTTCACTGCCTTCTCTGCCCGGGGAAGTGCATTTTGATTCCAGTACTCATCAAGAGGCATAATTTCAGAGCATTCTGGGAAGTAATCGGTATTGGAACCGAGCCAGTCGGAGAGGACAACCAGTCCGGCCATTAGCCACGACGTCCTTGTGAAGGAATCGAGGAGTTCCTCACTGAAGGATGGCATGGTCTTGCTACTCAACTCTCCAAAGAAGAGGGTTGAACAAGATTCACCGAATGCCATAGCTGCCTCCCGATCTTCCGGGTCAAAGAGTTTTTCAAAAACTATGTCGGTGGTTCCTCGTCTCGGAGGCACGCCGTGATGCCCGCTGACAGCATGAAACCACGGCCGCCAGAGATCCTTCCAGTCTTTAAAAAAACCTGAATCCTTGAATTTAAACCAATTCCTCTCATGGGAGCGTAGTAAGAGAGCCTTCTCTACAAGAATGAGCGCCATATCGTCATGCCGGACAGAGTATGGACCAGAATAATTCTTACCCTGTAACTTGAGGAGGAGTTCTGGTTTGAGATGCTGAAAGCGGTTCGAGAATTTTCCGACATCGTGCATCGCCAGAAACCAGAGAATAAGATCATGGACAATTTCTTCGGGGAGCTGTAATGCATCGGTGAACTTGCTTAAAAGAAGTTGCTCATGACGAAGCAGGATGCTTCCAACGGCTGCAACGTCCAGACAGTGGTATGGAAGAAGGTGATAGCCTGAAGATTCTGATTCTTCTTTCTTCGCTTTTCCCCAGTACAAGAAATAAGGTTCTGTTGGTGTAGAATTCATCTTGTTAATTGACAGTATCTGACGTGAGATATTACTGTTTGGTTTTGATCATTGTCTGATTGATTATATTATCAAATGAATTGATTTAAGCCTACTATCATTCATCTGCTAATGTTCAAACCTCTCATTTACCAACTAACCAATAGTTATAATATAACTAAGAGTTAATGCTATTGAGTGAAACCACTGGATCATACGAATCCATACTCCCGGCACAGATGAAGAGAAGAGGATACAGATGCAGCCTGTCTCCTCTCCATGCCCAAAAATACGGGCGTGGAGAAGGGATACCGATGCCTGCCGGGAGGCGTTTGTGGAATTGGTCTGATCAAAGCGGAATAACACCAACAATGTCTTGGAAGCGATCTGAATGGAAATCTCATCTCTGAAACTGGTATATTTCTCACCTACGGGAACAACGCAGGCGGTTGTGAATGGCATTGCGTCTGGAATTCATTGCAACAGGGTGGAGCAGCTTGACATAACCCGCCCTTCTACACGGGAAGAGCCGCTCTCCCTATCGGAAAAGGAATTGCTCATCATCGGTCTGCCGGTGTATATGGGGCGGGTTCCGGCACTCTTAACCGATTGGCTGCAGATGATGAAGGCAGTCAATACGCCTGCTGTCTGTGTTGTCGTCTATGGCAACCGCGTGTATGAAGATGCACTCCTTGAGCTGACGGATTTCGTACGTGGAGCCGGATGCAACCCGATCGCCGGTGCAGCATATATCGGGGAGCATTCCTTCTCCTCTCCACAAACGCCAACCGCAGAAGGCCGCCCTGATGCAGCTGACCTTCAGCATGCAACAGAGTTTGGGCGAAAAATCTCGGAAAAACTGGCATCTCTTTCATCGCCGATGATCCCGGATCTGTCTATCCCCGGCTGCCATCCGTACCGGGGAGATTCGAAACTGTGGGTCGTTGATTTTATTGCAGTCAGTGATGCATGTATTGGTTGTAACGTCTGTGTGGATTCCTGCCCGACAGGTGCAATCGATCCTGAGGATCCACGGCAGATTAGGATTGAAGCATGCATTACGTGTTGTGCCTGTATCAAAAAATGCCCGGAACACGCAAGGATGATGAAGCCCGGTCTTGTCAGGGATGCCTCGGTGCGCCTGAGTACACTGTATACGGAGCGAAAAGTGCCGGAATTATTTCTATGATGCGCCGATCTGATCCGATAATCAGGAGATCATGAAGAATTAAGAATCAGGATGTAATATGAAGCACCAACCTTTCTATTCAGTTCGCCCCCTCTGCCCCGCCTATCCCGAGCCAGCAGATTATTCGGCAGCACAGAAACGCTGGATTGTTGTACAGGGCAATGCTGTCTTCTATTGCAGCGGTTCTGGATCTGGGACTGTCCTCATGCCGGATCCGCTTCCGGATATTTATGCATCCTCACCACCGGTATACCTCGGCATACGCGATGATTGCATCTACCATGCCGTTGAGATCCCCGCTTCTGCCACGCCACCGGCTGACTGGATTCTGTCGCCTGTCCGGGAGCTGGACGGTAAGGTTCCTGGTATCGAAATGGCTTTTTCTGCCTATGCAGTCCGTATGGTTGATTATGAGATGTCGAATGCCTTCTGTGGCAGGTGTGGTGCCAGGACACGCCCTCTCAATACAGAACGGGCTCGGATCTGTAACGAGTGCAATCAGATCATCTACCCCCGGATCTCGCCTGCCATCATCGTCCTGATAAAAAGAGGCGATGAGATCCTGCTCGCCCGCTCCCCCCGTTTTCCTCCTGGTGTATACTCGGTTATTGCCGGCTTCAATGAACCCGGTGAGAATCTTGAGGTGACTATACACCGGGAAGTTGGCGAGGAGGTTGGCATAAAAGTGCATAATCTCCGGTACTTCGGGAGCGAGCCATGGCCGTTTCCGGATTCGCTCATGATCGGCTTTGTGGCAGATTATGCCGGCGGAGAGATCCGGATTGACAATAATGAGATTGAGGCGGCTGGATGGTTTAAACGGAATGAGCTGCCTCCATCTCCTTCAAAGACGAGTATTTCCAGGGCACTTATTGAGGCATGGATTCGGGGGGAGATCTGATCCTGCCGGATTATCCCGGTTTGTATTCCAAAGATCAGATGTGAGGCATACAACATGAATGGAACAAGAAGGAGTTGAGCTATGGGAGTTTCTGAGAGAAGACAACGGGAGAAGGAAGAGCGGAAGAAGGAGATCATCAATGCAGCCGAATGCCTCTTCTTCTCCCGTGCATATGATGACGTCTCCATGGATGATATCGCCGCTCAGGTCGAGCTGAACAAGGCAACCCTCTATCTCTATTTCGAGAGTAAGGAAGCGCTCTATGCTGCTATTGTGCTTCGGGGTGTCCATATGCTGCATGCAAAATACCTGGAATGTATGGAGAATCAGGATTCGGGATTTCAGAAGGTTGCTCGTATGGGGGAAGCTTATCTTCAGTTTTCAGAAGAATATCCGGATTACCTCCGGATGATTCACTTTTATGGATCTGAACGTTTTTCCAGAGAGAATCCATATACCGCCGGGATCGGCAGGGGGTATGGAATGTCCCGGAAGCTGCTGCAGGATGCCATCTGTGAAGGTATTGGCGATGGAACGATTCGATCCGATATCGATCCTTTCCTCATCTCGATGTACCTGATGATCTCGTTTATGGGCACGCTCTCACTGGAAGATAAATGGAAGCAGGTGATTGCAGCAGAGGGTTTCAGCAATGAAAAGTTCTCAAAAGAGTATTTCCGGTTCATCATGCCTGCGATTACTGGCAGATGATCAGAGGAGTAGCTTGATCTGATCCAAAGAAGAGAAATCCGGCTCTCCCTCAGTATTGTGGAATTCGCTCGATCTTACATCCGGGTTTTCTTGTTCACCCTTCTCGAGAAACCCGGTTCACCTTGTTCTAATCGCTTTCTGTTAGCATACCGCCTGCTATGGCTACGCTTTGCCGGTTTGCAGATTGTTCAGTCCTTGACAATTGCAGAGGCTAATAATGAATGTGTGAAATGCAGACGGGTGCTGATTCAGACTATGGCAAGTCCGTTTGCAATCCCAATCTGGTATCCTGCATCAACCCCGATGTAGTAGGCACAGATTGCGACCAGGCAAACAACCAGGATCATGAGAAATCCCATAATCCAGGATCGGTAATTTTCCATCTTTTCGTTCATAGGGATCAGAACGTCTTGTTACCGAATAGACGATAAAAGTATCGGCATACCCAAAATATCGTGGAATTGTCTCTGATCTAAAAAATAAGTATTACGGATGATTTTCATACTCCCGGGCGGATTCGAACCGCCGTCGCCGGATCCAAAGTCCTGCATGATTGACCACTACACTACGGGAGTGAGAAGATTCTCCAGTATATTTGTATTCGGGGAATATAGGGATTTGGGAGTTTTGGGTTTAAGAGTACACGATCAGCTGGTTTTCAAAGTTCATGCTTTTAACGAAAAGATTCACCTTGAAAAACTCAAAATGAGATAAAAATGATAGTGCCTGATTCATTCCAAACGGTTCGTTGTTTTGAGAATCAGGTAAATCAGAGAGAACATACGGTGGAAAAGATAATCCACTTGATCACTTGACTCAATCGGGGTTTTATCAGTTTCATGATGTCTGATTCTGAAATTATTTCCAATATACGTTAGTTCCTTTGCTTCTTGATTAAGCCGTCCATAAAAATTCATTTCAGGGGAGATTTTCTTGAGAAGTGTCTCGATTGAGGTTTTTTTATCGCCCGGTTCTATCGTTTTCAACCGCTCCCATGCATCCCATAACTTTTCGAGAGCTTCCTTTCGAACCTCGATATTTGGATTTAGAAATTTTGCTCGGGCTGTGTTTAGGAGAATATCAAGATCAGTATCCTGAGTAAAGAAGCGTGATTGCTGTAATTGTTCTCTCAGTCCTTCTGGAGCTAATCGAATTATCTGTCCTGTCGTGTCTAGCTCGTAAATTATACCGTTGCGGGAAAATATACTATTAATGGACTCCCGGAATTTTCTCTGACCTTTTACAACATCGAATTTAAAATGGTTGTGCTTATGATAATCATGATGATAAATAGCTGTTGGATCTGCAATATATTTATAGCAAAATTCAATAAAGTCAAGAGTTGTAAGGAGGGATGGAGTTTTTTTCCCGTCTAATGGCCACTCTATGTAAGGAATTTCTGCTTTTAAAGTAGCGGAAAGAACTCCCTCGTCATTCCCGCAGATGACAGCTCCATCTGGACATTTTTCAGGAAAGGAATTT
>NZ_JARVGN010000200.1 GCF_029762515.1 Methanocalculus sp.
CATATCCTCAAGGATATCCCGGGTATCCTTGGTCTTGAAGAAGGAAAGAAGAGAGGAGTTGTGAAGCTGAACGGGAAAGATCTCCCACTCGTGTATGCCGATCCGATCGGCGGTGACCCGCTCCTTGCCGAACTGATGCTGAAGAATGCGGAGAATGCCATCCGCGATCACCTCTGATCGATCTATGCGCCTGCTCGCGCTCGATACTATTCATGGCGGAGGAGTGATCGCCTCCGCCCTCCGCGAGCAGGGATATTCCGTCGATTCTGTGGATGTTTACCGGGGCAGTGAAGGCATCACTCCTGAAAAGGCAATGGCATCATCATACTCCTGCTGTATTGCCCCGGTTCATCTTGATCCTGCGTACCCCCTGCTCCATGCAGGGATGCCGTTGATCACCCACCACCAGGCAGCAGGAATTCTGATCGGATCTGATCTGCCAGATCCTCTGATCGAGATCACCGGAGCTGTCGGAAAGACGACAACAGCCTATGCACTTGCCCACCTGATGGCAGGCGCCGGTATCCTGCATACCTCAAGAGGAACCCTTCGCTATCCCGAACAAGAGATGCTTGGCCGAACGAGTATCACTCCAGCCAGTCTTATCGCCCCTGCCGGATTGGCTCATTCCATTCATGGCTGGCTGATAGGTGAGTGTTCTCTTGGTGTTCCGGGGAGAGGAGATCTTGGGATACTTACCTCGGCAGATGATTACAAAATCGCTGGTGGGAAGAAATCAGCCCTTGCTGCAAAATGCGAATCATTAAAGACGTGCATGCGGGTCCTTCTTCCCGATGGCATATCATTGGATCACCATCCGGATCAGCATACTGTTGGAGAGATCGTCTCATATGATGGCTCTTCGATTCAGTATGAGTATGACGGGATAAGCGGCTCTTTCGACCATCCGCTCCTCTTACTGAGGGGATACCGTATACCCCTGATGACCGCCGCTGCTGCAGCCTGCCTTCTTGGAATTAATCCCTCACCTCTCTCCTCTTTTGAAGCCCTTCCCGGCAGAATGCAGACCGGGAGAGAGAATGGATGCCTGATCGTTGATGCCTCAAACAGTGGGACGACGGCAGACACAACCATTGAGGCAGCAGCCTATGCACGCCGGATACAGCCGGACGCCCCGCTCCATCTTATCATAGGGCAGGATCAGCATGCGGTCTGTGAAAATTTTGCAGAATCCGATATCAAACGAGCGATAAAGGATATCAATCCCGATATACTAACGCTTGTAGTCATGAATCCCGATGCCGGGATTGTATCCTGCCATTCCGATGCCACTGTCGCCTCTTCACTTGAAGAAGCACGACGTCATGCACCCCGCACGCCGGGAACAATCCTTCTTCTGGCAGTAAAAACATGGAGATAAAACCACTATGCAGTACATTCAGCCACGCCCAAGTTCCATTGTAGCCGCCCTGTATACCGCCCGTGATCTCGGAGTCGATGTCGCGATACTCCATGGTCCGTCAGGGTGTTCGTTCAAACATGCCCGCCTCCTTGAAGAGGACGGGCTCCGGGTGATCACCACATCCCTTGCTGATAACGAATTTATCTTCGGGGGGCAGCAGCTTCTTGAGGATGTTCTCAGATATGCCGAGAAGACATTCTCTCCTGGGAGAATCGCGGTTATCGGGACCTGTGTCTCGATGATCATCGGGGAGGATATGCAGGCTGCAATTGACTCCTCGGGCATTACCACTCCGGCAATCTCAGTAGATATCCATGCAGGTTTTTCCGAGAATATCGACGGGGTAATCGCCGCCCTTGAACCGGCTGCAAGGGTGGGCTGGATCAGCGAAGATGAACTGGCACGGCAGCGCCATCTCCTCGCAAAGGCAAATGAAGTTGAGCGGCTTCGTGGTGCGGCATCCCGGAAGTACATAGAGCCTGAGCGTGGGGATCTGAAACATATCGCCGCACAGGCTCTCCTGGATTGTGCATGCGGTGGGAAGAAAGGGATGGCAATCATGAATGCCAAGAAGGAGACGGCATACATGTTTATGGATGAACTCTGTGCGCTCCATGAAGCGGCACCGGATGCGGATATCATCTATTATGCAAATCTCGAAGATCGCGGTCTTCCTAAAGTAAGGGGCGATGCAGAGCGGATCCGCACTGAAGCAGAGAAAAGAGGTCTCCCGCTCTCGATACTCGGCTCTCTTGATGAATATGGAGCTCTTGGAGATGATCTGGGTCGCCTGATCCGGGAGAAGAAGCCTGACTTTCTCTTTATCGTGGGTGTTCCCCATGCAGTCCCGGCAGAATATACTGAAGGAATCACCGTCTTCTCGATTACCAACGGACCACGGCAGGTGGCGCCACTGCGCGAACTCGGCCACCAGCATGTACTGGTGGAGATCGATCTCCATCCAAAGACCCTTGGTGTCCGTTCAATTGTGGAGAGTGAATTTGGAGCGGTGCTCAGGAGCATGAGATGCGTACCCTCCTGATCTCTGGTGACCGCTCGGGTTGCGGAAAGACGAGTATCACGCTTGCAATCTCCGCAATCCTCGCAAAACGAATGTCCGTCCAGACCTACAAGGTGGGGATGGATTACATCGATCCCTCATACCTGACCGGTGTCACCGGACGGCCATGCAGAAATCTCGATAGCTATGTCCTTGATGCAGAGGGTCTCCGGGGTATCTACTCGCATGCCGCAGCAGGTGCTGATATCGGCGTCATTGAAGGTGTGCGGGGGCTCTATGAAGGATCTGAAGTCCTTGGAGATACCGGGAGTACGGCATCGATTGCAAAGACGCTTGGTGTCAATACAATCCTTGTCATCAATGCAAAGAGTATTACCCGGAGTGCCGCTGCGATTGTCAGGGGATTTCAGAGCTTTGATCCGGATGTGCGGATCAAAGGTGTGATCTTAAACAATGTGTCGGGGGGAAGACACCTTGAGAAGGCCAAAGGTGCAATCGAGCACTTCTGCGGAATACCTGTCATCGGGGCAGTCCCGAATATGCCGGAGATGGAGCTTGCAATGCGGCACCTCGGCCTCGTTCCCTTTCGGGAAGGGAGTGAGGACAGCGCATTTCAGGATCGAATCCTGACAATTACCCGTGTTATCGAGGAGTTTATCGATATTGATGCCCTCCTGAAGATTGCAGAGGAACCTCTCCACCCCGGAACCCCTCATCCGGCATTTCATCCACACAATGAAATGGATCTTACGATTGGCATCGCCTATGATGAGGCCTTCACCTTTTATTATGCGGATCTCTTTGATCTCCTCCGCGCACGCGGAGCAGACCCCGTCTTCTTCTCTCCGATACATGATCGCCTCCCCAGTGCTGATGGCTACATAATCGGCGGCGGCTATCCTGAACTCTATACTGAAGCACTGGAAGAAAATACCGGAATGCGGAATGCAATAGCGGGTGCTTCGGAGAATGGCATCCCGTTCTATGCGGAATGCGGCGGTTTGATGTACCTCACCAGATCGATCACCAGAAAGGCAGGGTGGCAGGAGCAGGAAACATCATCCACTCATGAGATGTGTGGTGTTTTTCCAGGAATAACCCTGATTCCTTCAGGACGGGTGCTTGGATACGTTGAAGGAGAATCGCTTGCCGGTCCCCTTGGAAGAGCGGTATTTCGGGGTCATGAGTTCCATTATAGTGAGATCCTGATGGACTCCAATCAACAGTATGCATTCAGGCTTTCACGCGGGAAGGGGATCACTTCTGGAAATGACGGAATTCTTGTGAATAATTCGGTTGGCAGCTATGCCCATCTCCACCCTGTTGCAAGTGCTGATATGATTGGGACATTTCTTGAGTGTTGCTTCGGATCAGGTACGAAGCAAAACTAATACATTGATCCTCTTTCCAATACTCTTACATGGAAATATACATCGATGGAAAATTCTTTCCTGAAGGGGAGGCGAAGGTTTCGGTCTTTGACCATGGTTTCCTCTATGGTGATGGTGTTTTTGAAGGGATACGCAGCTATAATGGACGGATATTCCGGTTAAAGGAACATATCGACCGGCTGTATGATTCTGCCAAAATGATCGATATGGCTGTGCCTGTCTCAAAAGACGAATTTGCCGAAATTATCATC
>NZ_JARVGN010000201.1 GCF_029762515.1 Methanocalculus sp.
TATCTCCCTATGCCCGGAAAAGAAGGACGTGCTCTCTCCCTCGAACGGTTCCACTTCATCCCCTGCATCTGCTGGCCAAATGGGTTTCTGGTCACCGCCTATACCTTCAGGGGAGAACTTACCCTGATAACAGCATATGAGGAGGGGCCGTACTCAACGGAGACGGTTGAGCGGTTTCTGGAGTATATGGATGGGTATATGGCGTAATTTTGGTCAAGGGGATGAATGCAGATGATTGCGGCTTGAACCGTACATCGATCGTGCCTTGACCCTCTGCTCTCCGGTATATGTCTCTTTCCGGAGATGCCGGAATGGTGTTGTGGAGTAGCCAGAGGAGATTTAGGTAATTTACAGCTTCTTCCCGACGATCACCGCGAACCCCCGTGCCCTTTGTGAGATTGAAACTTCTGAAAAACCCGCATCTCTATAGAAGGCGGTGACCTCATCAACTGAATAATAGGTGACATACCGGAGAAAACGCCCTTTTATATCTTCATTCTGGTATTTGCGTGCGATTTCCCCATCCCGCTCGATGAAGCCAAGTACGAGTGTTCCGTTCGTTTTCAGGAGACGGTATGCCTCCTGAAAGACAGGGAATGGATCATTCAGAAAACAGATGACAGTCATCATCAGGATGGCATCGCAGGTGGTGCCGCGGAACGGGGTGTGCTCTCCAACGCCGATCACAGTTTCTACCCCCCGTGCACGTGCTTGTGCTGCCAGTGCGTGTGATGGGTCGATACCCAGAGATATGCCGAGAGGGGCTGCAAAACGCCCGGAACCAACGCCTATCTCCAGCCCCAGCCCCTCTGTTGGCACCGCATCCCGGAGCATAGAGAGCTGGGCGGAATAGATATGGGGATGATCATCGAACCAGCGGTCATAATCGTCCGCATCGTCTTCAAAGGCCTGTCGCAATGGGTTCATTTATCGTCCTGTGGTCACATGATATCGTATGGCTGCTCGTAAATGTCTTTCTCTCAGGGAGGCTGCGGATATTCTGGGTATCGGTGATGCGGCAAGCATCAGCCAGATTCGCGCCCGCTATCATGCCCTTGCACGGGAGTGGCATCCGGATGTCTCGGGATATGAATCCGAAGAGACGCACAATGGCATGGTCCGCCTGAATGAGGCATATGAGGTACTGATTGAGTACTGTATGGGGTATGAGATTCCTTTTTCTGATGAAGAACAGGCAGATGGGGCAGATAAAGGATATGATAGCGGCTGGATGGAGCAGTATGGGTGCGATCCGATCTGGGGGCATGGGGATTCCCGTTATAATCCACGTTAACCAAAAAGATCTTTTTTGCATAGTATTGACTCTTCTCTCTTTATTCAGGTTTTTTTTGTTCTTTTGGGGCAAAAATGTTGTCCATTATGCTCAGTGTTCATAGAACTATAATGGTTCTTATCGATCTTTGTTCAATAAGTTAATTAAACTACATTTACATCAGAAACAAATGGGTATATTTAATTTACATAATCGTCAATCTCCTGATATGAAAGAGATGAAGAGTATTTTCATCGCTCTGGCCCTTGTTGTGGCTGCAGTATTCCTCTGCGGCTGCGTGGGCCAGAATGAACCTGCACCGACAGTAACCACTCCGGAAATCTCCGGCATTGTAATGGTCTTCCATGCCGGAAGCCTCACGGTTCCTTTCGAGGAGCTGGCGGCTGCATTTGAAGCAAAATATCCCGGTACCACTGTACAGCTGGTTCCTGCCGGCTCAACGAAACTTGCCAAGGATATTTCCGACCTCGATAAGAGCGCCGATGTCTTTGCATCAGCTGACTACACGCTTATCCCGGGACTGCTGGTTCCATCGCATGCCGACTGGTATGTTACATTTGCCAAAAACCGGATGGTGCTCTGCTATACAGATGACAGCCTGTATGTGGATGAGATCAATGCCGACAACTGGTATACAATCCTCGAAAAACCCGATGTGGCATGGGCCTTCTCTGACCCCAATCTCGACCCCTGCGGGTACCGCTCTCTGATGACAATACAGCTCGCAGAAGCACACTATGGCGATGATACCATCTTTGACCGGCTCGTTGGAGCAAACTCTGCAATCACAGTGACTGAAGAGAATGGCATCTTTACTGTCCACGCAAAATCACCTGAGCCAAAAGGCAACATCCAGATCCGTCCGAAATCTGTTGAACTTGTCCAGATGCTCCAGAGCGGCGGCCTCGACTATGCATGGGAGTACCAGTCGGTTGCTGTGCAGCACGATCTCAAATTCATCGTACTTCCTGAGGCAATCGACCTCTCATCCATCCAGTACGAGTCTGCCTATGCCACTGTTCTTATTGAAACTGAAGGCGGCATGATGAAGGGACTGCCAATTGTCTACGGTGCAACTGTCCCGAAGAATGCAGAGAATCCTGATGCAGGTCTTGCATTTGTCGAGATGTTAATCGGTCCCACCGGGCAGGCTATTATGGATGGCCAGGGCCAGCCCCCGGTTGTCCCCGCAGGCGGATTTGGCTCTGTACCTTCAGTATTGAAGGCACTCACCGCCTGACACCCTTAACTTTTTTTCTGCCCGATACCTATGGCTCAAATCCCAGTTCTCCGTGATCGCTGCCTCATCTCCTTCTCCCTCCTCGGCGGTCTCATTCTTTCGCTCACATTACTTGCCCTCCTGAATATGACGGTTCGGGAACTCTCAGATATTCCCCACCTGCTGCAGGTGGCAGCCGACTCAAAAGTGATTGACTCGATCATACTCACCATGGCAGCCGGTGCAAACGCCATTGTAATTCTTGTGTTCCTCGGCATCCCGCTTGCCTATGTGCTTGCCAGGACAGATTTCCGGGGAAAGAGATTTGTCGAGACGATTGTTGATATCCCTCTGATGCTTCCCCACACGGTTGCAGGAATTCTTGTGTATATCCTCTTTATGAAACGGGGATTGATCGGGGGGCCTCTCTATGATATCGGGTTTTCATTCGAAGATGCCTATCCCGGGATTGTTGTTGCGATGCTCTTTGTCTCTTCCCCGTATTTCATCAATTCGGCACGGGAAGGTTTTGAGAAAGTCCCGGTGCATCTTGAGAATGTCGCGAGAACTCTTGGCGCATCCCGGTTTTTGGCATTCCTGCATGTTGTCCTGCCGCTCTCTGCACGATACATCTATAATGGGGCAATATTTTCATGGGGGCGGGCGATTGGGGAATTTGCAGCCATCATCATGATCGCCTATTATCCGATGGTGATCTCAACATTGCTCTATTACCGCTTCACAACCGGGGGTCTCAAGGAGAGCAGCACCATTGCGTTTATTATGATATTCGCGTGTTTTGCAGTCTTTTTGGCACTCCGGTACCTGTCACGCTTTATCGGGAGGCACGATGATCGAGTTTAGGCATTTATCTCTTGCACTTGGAGATTTTGCACTCCGTGATGTGAGTATCAAAATCAACAGGGGAGATTATTATTTTATCATCGGTCCATCCGGTGCCGGAAAGACCGTTATCCTTGAGGCGATTGCGGGGCTTCATCTCCCTGATAAAGGAGAGGTGCTCATAAATGGCTCCAATACAACGTTGATACCCCCGGAGAAACGCCGGATTTCTCTTGTATACCAGGATTACTCGCTCTTCCCTCATATGGTGGTTGAGAAGAATATCGGGTTTGGCATGAAGATGCAGAAACGTCCCCGTGATGAAATTGATCGCCGGGTGGATGAGCTTCTCATGCAGTTTGGGATCTCTCATCTGAGAAACCGGTATCCGGGAACCCTGAGTGGAGGAGAGCAGCAACGTGTGGCGATTGCACGTGCTCTTGCCTCTGATCCGGAAATTCTCCTCCTCGACGAACCGTTCGCCGCACTTGATCCAATCACCCGTGAACAGATTATTGCAGATCTTCTCAGGATACACCGGGAAGAGCATCTCACGATTGTCCAGGTGACACACGCACGGGAAGAGATCCTTCGTATGGCAACCCGTTGTGCGGTGATTATCGATGGTGTCCGGATGCAGGAGGGGCCGGTTGATTCCGTATTTGAAACCCCGAAGAGTTCTGCTGTTGCCCGTTTTATTGGTATGGAGAATATTC
>NZ_JARVGN010000202.1 GCF_029762515.1 Methanocalculus sp.
CTCTTTCACCAGACGATCATCGAGCGGATGAATGCCCTGGTCACCTTCCTCGCGCCGGATGGAACGATCCTCTTCTGGAATGTTGCTGCCGAACAGATTACCGGCTATCCTGCCGGGGAGGTGGTCGGAAAGAATGAAGTCTGGAAGCGCCTGTATCCGGATCCCGGGTACCGGAAAGAGATCACGAAGCTGATCACGGATGTGATCGAGGAAGAGGCATATCTCCGGAATTTTGAGACGCGGATCATCACAGAGGATGGCAGAGAGAAGCATATCTCATGGAACACAAGCGAAGTCAGATCACCCGGGGGCACCATCACCGGGTATGTGGCTGTCGGGGTGGATATCACCGATAAGGTTCAAAACAAACGCCAGCTCCGTGAACGCGAGGAGCTCTTCCACGGGATCACATCAGCAGCCTATAACGGGATCATCCTCCTGGACGAACACGCAATCATTACATACTGGAATCCGGCGGCAGAGCGGATATTCCTGTATCAGAAGCAGGAGGCAAGAGGCAGCACAGTCATCGACCTCCTTGCGCCGGATACTGACCGCAACAGATGGCAGTCGGTGCTTGCAAAGACCGGCTCCTATGAGCTTGATTCCAGAAGAAAGGATGGCAGCCTGATCCCGGCCGAACTCAACATCTCACGGGTCACGATCAAAAACCGTCCTCATATCATCATCCTGATCCGTGATATGACCGAACAGAAGCGATCAGAGTCGCAGATGCGGCTCCTCTCGACGATCGTACAGACCTCACAGGAGGCGATCGTCAGCGTCTCCGTCTCCGGCACCATACTCTCATGGAACAAAGCAGCAGAAGAAATGACAGGTATTCCGAAAGAGAACGCCCTTGATGCGCCGATTCTGGATCTGATCCGGCTGAAGGAGGGAGAAGATCGGATTGCTGAGGCGATCTCACAATCGGATCATGCGTTGGTCTCCGCCATCCTGCCGGACAGCCGGGGAATGGAGCATGACGTGATCATCTCTGTAACGCCGCTCTCCGGTGGTGAAGGCTTCTCGCTTCTCATCCGGGATATCACAGAGGTGAAGAAGGCGCAACGGACGATGATCGCGTATATCAGGGAAGCAACAGCCCGTCTGAAGATGCCGGTTGAGGTTGTGCATGAGAATATCGAGGATATCCTCGGGATGTTCGATGATGATACCATTGATTGTGATAGTGCCGCCCTCAGGCTGAGGGTGCAGATGACCCACCTGGCACAGATTGCAGAGACGATCCGGGAACTCAATGCCGCCCTCACTGGTGAGGGCGCAGATATTCCTGAGGCATACCGATTGTTCCTCCTGGAGTGACCATGTCAGATGCAAAAGCTCCTCATCTGATCGAAGAGGGGGAGATCTATCTCCTCCTTGCAGAGCCAAAAGATATGAAGAAGGCCTCGATCCAGCTGGCTGGTGAGATCACCGCTGCCGGCTATGCCGCGATCGTGATCACCACTAACCAGCCCTCGCCGATCCTGAGAATGCTCTACAAAAAAGCCGGAATCGATCCACAATCAGTCTGGTATATCGATGCGATCACCCGGTACTCCCTTGGAAAGGAGCCCGACTCAGATCCGATGACGACCTATGTCAACCACCCCTCAAACCTGACCGATATGGGAATTGCCGTCACCACCATCCTGAAGCAGATGGAAGGGAAAAAAGCCTGCATCATCCTTGACTCGGTATCGACGATGCTGATCTACCTTCCTACCCAGAACATCTCAAAATTCATGCATTTCGTGACGAACCGCCTCCGCCTCGCCGGTGTGGCAGGGGTCTTCCTTGCAGCAGAGAAGGGGCTTGATCCCGATCTCCTGATGCAGCTCTCCACCTTCGTTGATACTGTCCTTGAGGATTAATGTCAGGAGATCCTCCTGAATTTTTCCGTGGGCACATTTATCTCAAACCGGGCCCCCTCTCCGTAGGTTCCGGTCTCTCTGATTGTGATCCCTGTGATCGAGAGGATCTCGCTCACAAGATAAAGTCCAAACCCATGGCTCCTTCCAAACGCAGGCCTGAAGATCGTCTCCTTCTTTCCGTCAGGAACACCCGCGCCATCATCTTCACAGATGATCCTGAGTAGATCTGCGCTCTCCTCGGCATACCACCTGATGTATGTGAGCGTCTTTCCATGGATGAGTGCATTTCCAATGAGATTTTCGAAAACGCGGGGCAGCATCGGATCCGCATAGATCTCGTAGCCGGCAAGTTCATTCTCAATTCCAATAACCACGTTTTCTTTGTGATCAGCACGGTACTGCTCGAGAATCTGCTCAAGCGACTGCCATGTGGGCGCATCAATCCCCATGTCCTGGTAATCACGTGAAAACTCATTCTTCCTCTGTATCGCCCGGATCTGTTCGCGAAGGCCATTGATGTACCGGATGGTATCCGGCGGCATATCCTCTGTATCGATCAGGTACAGGTACCCTTCGGCGGCTGTGATATTGTTTACAATATCATGCCGGGTGAGGCTTGTCAGTAGATTCAGCTTTTTATTGGCGAGATGGAGTGCTTTTTGATCTTCGACTGATCTGGTGATGTCTGTAAAAATGGTGGCAAATCTATCTTTCTTTTCAGAGAAGACAGATATCTTGAAGTACCGGTTCAGATGCGGGAGATACTCCTCAAAGGTGATTGGCTGTCCATTATCTGCAACAGTGGCGTATCGCTTCAGGAATGGCGGCTCTTCCAGTCCATAGAGATCACGGGATGTTTTACCGATCGCATCTGCTGCCGGAATGGAGAGGCTCTCTTCAAATGCCGGGTTCACCTCAAGGATCCGGTAATCAACAGCATTCCCCTCATCATCCCTCACGATCTCATGGAATGCAAACCCTTCGTTCATCACATTGAAGAGCCCCCGGAATTTCCTCTCGCTCTCTGCGAGATCGCGGTACAGGATCTCAAGCGGACGCCTGATCCCTGTATCTACAAGTGCGAGGTAGATGAGGGCAAACGAGACGATCTTGAAGAGATGGCCGATCAGATTCGAGAGCCCGTAGACATCGATGTAGAAGGTGAATGCAAGCTCAGCGATAATGGTTGTTCCAAGCGCTGCAATCATCAGGTGAAGTATCCGGGGCTCGAAATATGCCTTCTTCTGGTAGAGGAGCAGTACTGTGGCGGCGAAGAGGATCGAGAGGAGATACTCCATATAAATCTTGAAGGGTGTCAGCCCGCTCCCCTCGATGAAACAGTCAGGGAATACCCCTGGTGAGAATATTGACCAGATGAGGGCGGTGGCGAGGGCCAGATAGATCCCGAACTGAATTTTCGGGTTCACTCTTCTCGGGATAAGTACCGCTGCGATCAGGAGTGTTGCCGCCTCGAGGCTCCGGGCTGCTATCCAGAGCTGTGTTGGGAGGTTCGCATCGTACCCGGCAAAGATATTCATCCCCCTGAAAGCGAGGGTGTGTAGGAGATCAATACCTGCAATGAATAGATATCCGATCCCAATGAAGAGGAGGTAGCTGTTCTCGATCCGATCCCGTGCCGTCCACGCGATCATAAAGATGAGACATCCGATAACAATAGAGAAGAGCTCGGCTATAGTATGGAAGAGGAGGTAATTGACAAGTGATGTCAGTGTTGTTGCGACCAGAAAAATGAAGAGTGTGAGGAAGAAGAATCGCAGGCGCCTATCCTCAGATGAGCCCATGAGCCCTGCACCACTCCTCTTCCTGTGCGATCAGTTCATCCATCTCTTTGATATCCTCATCCCACGCTTCACAGGAATCACCCGATGGTGTTACGCACTGGGCATTGATACCCTCATAGATCTGGCGGAGCACCCTGAGGCGGCGGCGGTGCAGGGAAATCTCATGCCGCTCCTCCGGAGATGCCGTCCCCTTCATCTCTTCTGCAACCTTCTCATCCTCGGAAAGCTCGGTAAATATCTGCTGTATGGCCTTTGTGAAGGGCTCCATCCGGATCGGCTTTTTAATCCACCCGCAGATATGGGGTCCATAGGCGAGCATCTCAGAGGGGAGGAAGATCTTGCCGGTCATAAGGACAATCGGTATTGTTCTGTATTCCACATTAGAG
>NZ_JARVGN010000203.1 GCF_029762515.1 Methanocalculus sp.
TCTCCGGTATCCTGATCGAATCGTCATCAGGCAATGATATCACCGCTCATACTCTCTGTTGGAGGAGTACAAACATAAACCCTTATCATTCAGCCGTGATCAAAACAGGGGCGGATGATAACCGGGGAGAAAGGACTTATCTGTGCATTGAGTATATATAATAATTAGATAATGGAAGGCGACAGCGCAGCACAGGGGAATCAGCCGGGTCACAGGTTCTCCGGTGTCTCAATCAAGAATGAACCCTTCACCGTCTCGGCAGCTCCCGGCATCCTCCGGCTCGAGCCCGAATCAAAAACAGGAAATGTTCGGGAATTTTCCCGTGATGCCCTCTTCGATGCAGTCCCCGAGATCGATAGCGAAGGCCTTCCCGCCCTTGCCCTTGCGATCAACACGTCGAACGGTATCCGGCGTATGGTCCTTTCCTTTCCCGAATGGGCAGGGGGTACCCAGGGCCGTGACAGGCTTGAAGCCCTGATCCGGGCGATTATTCAGGGAAAAGGTGATTCGCCTGCGGGTATTGCCAAGAAGAATGATCAGATCTTTTCCGGTGTTCTGATCAAGGGTGAGCGGTTTGCTATCGGGATTGCCCCCTCCGGGATCACGTTAACATCCGGAGATGGAAAAGGGAAACGGTCCGGTTTCCCCCTCTCTGCCATTGCCGGGGTGGAGTTGGAACCCGGAAATGGAGATTCTCCCTCCCTCGCCCTTGAGATCAGCACATCCGGTGGTATCAGGCGGATGATCCTCTCCTTCCCGGGTGATGCCGGAGGATCATCCGCACGTGACCGGGCGATCAGCATGATCCGTGATATCAGGGGGAACAGTGCCCCCGGACAGGAGACCCCTGCCCCCAAAAAAGCTCCTGCCACTCCCTTCTGTTCAATCACCGGTATCACCATCAAGGATATCCCCTTCAGATCCGATCTCTATCTCGACCGGATCTGCCTGATCCCGGAAGCAGGTGAAGGCGCACCCCGTGAATTTCAGAGATCTGATCTCTTCGATATCGTCCCTGAGTTTACACCGGACGGCCACCAGTCTGCGGTCCTTGCCATTGCAACCGGAAGTGGCATCCGGCGCCTGATCCTCTGTTTCCCTTCAGAGAAAGGGGGTTCATTTGAGCGGGACCGGTTCATTGTACGGGTTCAGGAGATCATCGACGGGACAGCCGGGAGCAGGCCCGAGACTCTTTCAAAGAGAGGACGGGCTCCTGCAAAAACAGAATATCCGATCTGCCAGAGATCCGAACTCCTGATGGATAATGAGCCAGTCGGCCTTCTTCTCACCTCAAAAAGGCTCATCATCTATGAAGGTGACGGCACCTCGGCGTCGGTGCGGGAAGAGTTCCGTTCATCACAGGTCCTTGATGCATCCCCCACAATCGATCTCTTCGGGATGCCGGCAGTCACCATTTCGCTCATCTCAAGGGAGAAAGAGATCTTCCACCGGATCATCGTCTTCGAGGAGGAAGACGAGCGTGATATCTGGATTGCGTATCTCACCGCGGATGAAACCCCTCCCCCCATGATCGAGGGGGAGTATGATGATCTGGAATCGGCTGGTCGTGAGTACCCGGACGAGATAGTGGATGAACCCGAAGAAGAATCGGAGGAAGAGGACGAAGAGGAGGAAGAGATTCCTCCACCTCCAAAAGACGATCAGAAACCGCCACCTCCTGTATGCCGGTGCCCGGTATGCGAGACGATCATCGCTCCGGGAAGCCCGTGGTGCGACACCTGCGGCGTACGCCTCTCCCCTGACCATGACTGGAGGGGACTCTCGGAATATGTGCTCCTGACGACGGAGGACGACCCCCTTACCCCGCGCCCGAAGCGGGAGCATGGCCGTATCCTGACATTTCTCTTTGCACCGTCCGGTGCTGCGAGGTTCCAGGATGATCCCCTCCCGCTCCCGCTCACCTTCTTCCTCACCTCGATGCTCGTCTGTATCCTCGGCACCATCGGGATTATCAGCTTTCTTGCAGGGCGTGCCGGAGTTGATCCCGCCCTCTATCCGGTCATCTCGGAGCTGATCACCGACCCTGCGACAATGGCAGTCTTCACCATCACAACCCTGATCGCAGCAGGAGCAGCGGTTCTGATCGCCGCGTTCCTGGCATTTCTGATCACCGGGAGGGTTGAGGGGAGTTTCGGGAGGCTGCTCCGGATAACGCTCTACGCTGTACTTCCTTTTGGAATAGTGGGGCTTCTTCCTGTTGCAGGTCTTTTTATCGCCGGCATATGGTCGATTCTTGTACTCTCGGGCGCACTCAGGAGCACGTTTGACTTCTCGATACCTGCCTCCCTCTTTCCCCCGGTTGCCAGTTACGGTGCCGCTCTCTTTGCGGGCATTCTCCTCTCGGGAGGGATTCTATGAGGCGTTCTCTGCTCCTCTCCTTTCTCATTCTGGCCTTCTTTATATGCGGAACAGCATCTGCTGTGAATGTGATGATCGCAAGCGATACCACATCCGTCGTCGTTCCAGGCACCATCACCTTCACCGGATCGGTCTTGGGAAACGAGACAGACGTGAGTGAATGGTCATGGCAGTTTGCAAGGGTGGGTGATCCCTCGTCTGCAACGCGGATGGTAGGGAGTGGCAGAGTGGTGACAAAGACCTTCGATCGTGCCGGTACCTATCGTGCAGTCCTCTATACGATGGTTGACGGACAGAACTTCCAGAGCAATCCCTATGACGTGATGATCTATGAGAGTGATTTTGTGCCGGTACCGGAGTTTGAGGCATCTCCTGTAACCGGAACAGCTCCCCTCACCGTCATCTTCAGGGATACGTCACAACACCTTCCGACAAACTGGCACTGGACATTTGGTGATGGGGCAACGGGAACCGGCCAGACAGTGGTACATACCTACACAGAGCCGGGATCCTACTCGGTCATCCTTGCAATCGAGAACCCTGCCGGAAGGTTCACCAAGACCTTCTCAAATCACATCACCGTCACCACTCCCCCGGCCGCCCTCTTCTCTGTTGACAGGACAAGCGGCGAGCTCCCGCTCACTGTTCAGTTCACCGATGAATCAACCGGAGGCATCACCTCATGGCATTGGGATTTTGGTGATGGCTCAACCTCAACACTTCAGCACCCCTCGCATACCTACACCAAAAAAGGAGAGTATACGGTTACCCTGAAGGTTGAAAACAGGTATGGAACGGCAACCACCGAAAAAAACAACTTAATCACACTTGATAGAAATCCGGTTGTGGACTTTGGCGCTGACCAGCAGAGGGGAGGAGCTCCCCTCACTGTCCGGTTCACCGATCTCTCCGGCGGCAGCCCGAACCAGTGGCGATGGGATTTTGGTGATGGACGGAGTTCCATCCAGCAGAACCCAACCCATACCTATACCCACCCCGGAACATTCCGGGTACAACTCACCGCATCAGGAACGAATGTTGCGGGATCGCTCACCCGGAGTGGGTATATTGTTGTACGGGATCAGCCGACTGCTGCCTTTGATGCCGGGAAAACATTTGGAAACGCTCCCCTCACCATCCGGTTCTCGGATCGTTCGATCGGCGGCCCTGAAGAATGGCGATGGGAGTTTGGCGATGGTTCCGGCAGTTCAGAGCGGCACCCGAGCCACACCTACACAGAAGAAGGCACCTACTCTGTTCTGCTGACGATAAAAAATTCAGATGGATCAGACTGGCACCTGGAGGAGAACTATATCACCGTCCTGAAACCGACACCGGCTCCTGCGGCTATGCTGATGGCTGATCCGGCAGATAATGGCAGTCAGGACGGTGCAGAAGATCCCATCCCCTCCCCGACGCTCAATATCTCGCTTGATATCCCGATCGTGCAGCCACGGGATCTCCTTCGGGAATATTTCAATCTGATAATGGCTCTTCTTGGAAGATAATAGCAGGAAAAACTATCATCCTCCCGGTATCATTACAGCCTATGAGCATCAAAACCGAGGTTATTGAGAAGGTTGGAGCCCTGATGACTGTTGCATTCGGGCTTGTTGCGGCACTTGCCTGGAACTCATCGATCCAGGCCCTCTTTCGGGAAATCTTTGGGACTGCGGATAAT
>NZ_JARVGN010000204.1 GCF_029762515.1 Methanocalculus sp.
AACTCCACTTAATCTCATTATGAAATAACGTATCGCCAAATGAGAGTCCGCACCAGGTTGTATCAGATAGGAGGCAAGGGATTTATTCGCTCCTGATCTGGCCGTCCGATCAGAAATATCCCATGAAGCAGATCTATCCTTGCTGCCATCTCCAAAAAAATCATGCGAATTCTCCATCAGTCACATCGGTATTGATAACCAGCCGCCATGCAGGATTCTTCCTCCCAACAGCTGGCATCGTCGGATCCAGGAGCAGATAGTTATGTGACTTCGGCCGGGGAAGGGTGACGCCCATATCCAGCCCCATTGTATCTGCCAGATAGCCCAGCCGCCGTACAACTGCTGAATTTCCAATATCAATTGCATACCTGCTCATTCTGTTCAGATCAAACGTATTCGTCATCTGATGGGTGCCCAGTGCCTGAGCAACCAGGGTGATGCCACCGGTATACTGCGGCTTATCAAGACAATCGATGATCGTCTTCTCCTTATCGGTGATAATAACCTGAGCATCATCAATCCATTCCTTCCGAAGTCCAAAGATCTTCTCTTCCTTTAATCGGATAACACGGAACGTGATTCCGAGCATCTCTATCAGGGTCTTCTTTGATCGGGCAGTTGTCTGTATGAATACAGTCCCTGGAATCTGCTCAGTCAATCCATAATGGTGAAGAGCACTCCAGTAGCCAATGGCATATGGTCTGATGAGATGGGATGCAAGCACAAATTCATGCATTGTATATCTTCCTTTCTCGCTTGCGAGTGGAATGATGAGATAGGTTCCCCGCTTTATCCTCTCTAAGAAGCCTCCTTTCTCCATTCGGGAAAGGATTACTCGCAATATCTCCTTTTGTATCCCGGTCTTTTCGTGCACCTGATCGATGGTAAAGACCTCCCCCTCGCGGGCCATCATCTTCAGAAGTTGCATACTCATGATATCCTTCCAACCTGGAATGCTCAAGAGGTATCTCAGGTTATTATGTGTGTCCAAGAGTCATTCCCAATTGTATACACAATAGTTATCACTATTGTATATTATGGTGTTGTAAATAAGGATCTATTCGAATTTTTCGTGGTCAAAAACGAATGAGCGTATACACCCCGGAGGAGTGAGGAGTCAATCCTCACTCAGTCACCAGTCCCGGCAGATCACCTTTCCAACAGACAAGCGCTTACAGGCAGCTTCCGTCTCTCTTTGATATCTGTCAGACTGTGACACTCTTCTCGTAGGCAAACCCCCCTGCCCCCCTTCGCCTGAAGGGGGGAGTAAGGATAGCATGGGGGGTCCGGGCAATCGCGGGGAGCACCGGTACCAGGTGCGGGTGAGGGTAAGCCAACAGAGGCGCGGCACAGAAGATAGTTGGGATGCGACCAGCAGGTGGGCGGTGTTCCTCTTCTCAAATGGGAGCGGCAGGGCGCGTCAAATATCGATATTTGCTATCGGACGGAGATCCAATACGAGCCCATAAAACCAACACCTCTCCAGTGTTTGACAGGCTCTTCACACAGAGATCTGTTTGGATTAACTTTACTATACCCAAAACAACGATGAGAAATTATGAAATATACAAGGGCTCTTACGGCAGCAGAAGAAGGCGGATGTACTGTACGTTGTCTGCAGCTTCCGGCAGCTATCAGTGAGGGTGACACGAAAGAAGAAGCCCTTGAGAAGATCAAAGAAGCCATTGAATTGGTGCTTGAGGTTACACAGGAAAAAGCCAGAATTCCTGGGGAAGTTACAACGGTGGATGTTGTACCACTGCTATTACACGCCCCGCTCTTTCGGGTGGAGTAGTTGACGAATAATACATATGATGATGAACGCCCATTGTGTATATATGAGAACCTGCATGCCCCCCACAGAAGACCTTGCAGACAAAGCTCTGAAGCGTATCAAAGCTATCGATGGCTTTGATCGCGTCTGTTTTATCTTCCTCTATGGATCCGTTGCAGCGGGGCAGGCACGGGCTGATTCGGATATCGATCTCTGTCTCTGGTATGATGGCGATACCACAGAGGCCGAACGATTCCGGTTTGCATGCATAAAAGAATTATCAGATGCACGTATTGATATCCAGATCTTTTCACATCTCCCGCTCTACATCAGAATTGAGGTCATCCGGGGCCGTCTCCTGTATGCAAAGGATATGCGTTTTACGTATGATGTTGCATACCGGACAATCAGGGAATTCGATAACTTCAAACACCGTTTCTACGACTATATCGGAAAAGAGGCGATGGTATGATTGGTGTTGTCAGGGATACACTGATCCGGACAAAGCTTATCGAAATGGAGGAGAGCGTTCAGCTGGTGAAGAACCATCTGCCGGAATCTTTTGAAGAATTCCTCGATATGGGCCTGATGAAGGATGGGATATACAAAAGAATCGAATATGCAATTGAAAATGTCTTCGATATCTGCGCAATCCTGAATGCGGATTTGAAGCTTGGGATTCCTGGTGAGGATGAGGATACTATCATCCACCTCGTGACACATGGAATCATCAGCTCTGAAATGCATGAAAAACTCCGGACAATGAAGGGTTTTCGCAATCTGGTGGTTCACAGATATGGCCGGATGAACGATGAGATTGCATTTTCAATCCTGCAGGAAAACCTTGGAGACTTTGCTCTCTTCAAAAAGGCCATTGAAGAATACCTCAACACAAATGCAGAGTGAGTGGGACATCTTTTTTCGGATCCTCATCCGTCTTCAGATCCCAAATCCCTATACCACTGCGGAATAAGATGCCAGGTTCCCCTCCCGGCAACTGGCTCCCTGACATCACCCGGGAGGGAAGGTTGTGAGACATCCATCTCCCACACCCATTCTTATGCGACACATTATCTGAAATATGCCAGACAGACAAGCGCTTACAGGCAGCCTCCATTTCTCTTTAATATCTGTCAGATTGTGACACTCCTCCCTCCGGCAAACCCCCCTGCCCTCCTTCGCCTGAAGGGGTGTAAAGATGACAGGAGATACTTGATACTACACCGGCATCTCCTGAGTGAGATCGAGGGGGCAGCAATGGAGATGTGAGAGGAGCCGTGATTCCATCCTTTGATATTCCTCAGGATAGAAAGGCAGAAGAATTTTATATTCCTGATAGTATAGTTCATAGAAGAGATTGCATACATTCCGTATTCCTATTCCGGGTATGAGTTAATAGCAGTTTGTTCATTATCGGGTGAAGAGAGCATGCTTCGGACATTCAGAGCACGAATCAAAGATAATTATGTCGAGTGGGATAATGATACCGAGAGGCTTATTCCAAAGCATTCACCTGTTCCTGTTTTGATCACAATAGTGGATGATCTGATTTCTCCAGTTGAAGATGCCTCTCTTGAAGATAATCAGGCATATAGTGGTAAGCGAATGGCTGCTACGCTGAAGAAACTATCAGACATGCATGTATTTCGTGAGATCGATGATCCCGTAACCTGGCAGCGTCATATTCGCCAGGATAGACGATTACCTGGCAGACATGATGCTGATTGATAGTAACATTATCATCTATGCAACGCAGCCAGAATATCCTGAATTAAGGAATTTTATCGAGATTAATGCACCATTTATATCTGCAGTAAGCTATGTAGAAGTTCTTGGGTACCATAAGCTGAATGAACAGGAAAAACAATTTCTGGAAATCTTTTTTTAATTCGGCACGTATATTGCCTATATCTCAGAAGGTGCTGGATGCTGCAGTCATTCTCCGCCAACAAAGAAACATCACATTGGGGGATGCCTTTATTGCCGGTACTGCTCTGGCATATGATCTGGAGCTGGTTACCCGAAATATTCAGGATTTCAAGTGGATAGAAGGTATCTCTCTCCATAATCCAATTGACAGTCAATAAAGCACCACGTTCTCAATCGATGGCGACAAAATCCAAATTATCCTCATTAGCGAGGAGCGGTGCAACCCTCAGAAAATAGCGCTTACAGGCTACAGTCGTCTGCTTTGTGTATCCGGTGGACTGTGACACTCTTCCCGCAGGCAATCCCCCCTGCCCCCCTTCACCTGAAGGGGGGGAATGAGGATAGCATGGGG
>NZ_JARVGN010000205.1 GCF_029762515.1 Methanocalculus sp.
GAGCAGGCAGGAGAGTTCGAGATGGGAGCCGCAATCGGTCCGTTCGAGCGTGCACAGATGCTCCTCTACGCCTACCAGGGACTGAATGCAAACAACCTCGTCTACGACCTCGTCAAGAAGAACGGCCAGACCGGAACCGTCGGTACCGTCGTCCAGTCGCTTGTTGAGCGTGCAATCGAAGACAAGGTCATCGCACCAGGCAAGAAAGGCGGATACTTCCAGTTCTATGACACGAAGGACCCGATGCTCTGGAATGCATATGCAGCAGCAGGTACCCTCGCCGCAACCATGGTCAACTGTGGTGCCGGCCGTTTCGCACAGGCAGTCTCTTCAACACTCCTGTACTTCAACGACCTGCTTGAGCACGAAACCGGTCTCCCAGGCTGTGACTACGGTCGTGTAATGGGTGTTGCAGTCGGTTTCTCCTTCTTCAGCCACTCGATCTACGGTGGTGGAGGTCCAGGTATCTTCAATGGAAACCACGTTGTCACCAGGCACGCAGCCGGTGTCGGTATCCCCTGTATCGTTGCCGCCTGTGCACTTGATGCAGGAACCCAGATGTTCTCGCCAGAGTCAACATCGAAGATCTACCAGGACACCTTCGGCCAGATCGATGAGTTTGCAAAGCCAATCCAGGCAATTGCAAAGGCTGTATAAACCAGTCTGTAATCAAGGATTCAAATGGCAGAAACCAGCTACCCCCAGATACGAATCGTTCCCGCACGTTTCCTCACCCCGGATACCGCAGAGACTCTCATAAATAAGATCCTCTCAACCACCGGTATCCGACGGATCGTTTTAAACGGACCCCGTGTACCAGAGATCGTCCCGTATGGGCCTGCCCGGGGCACCCCCAATGTGGTTGCCCAGAGGCGGGAGATCGAGGTGATGGGTGAGACGATTAAACTCCAGGTACAGGTTGGAACAATCCTCATCGAACTTGAGGATGAAACACCAATACCGGAGATCAGAAAAGCATGCGAGACGGTTCTTACGAACTTCCCATTCACTCTCCAGGAGGGCAGATTCATGCGCTCCAGTATGACCATGACCGATTATGCAAAGTACGGTATCGTCGAAGACGAACGTATCCTGGGCATAGTTGACCCAAAGAGCAAAACCCGACCGATCATCCTGCAGGGGAACAAGTAACATGCCAATAGGACGTGTGACACAGGTCGTCGACTGCCGCCAGTCCATGGGGATGGGCAAAGGAGGATCGCTCGCACAACGCGGGACGATCTCCGAATGCCGGTACCCGGACGTCATCGTGGTGGCAATGTCTCCCGGACGGAGGCATGTGACAAAGCCGATCTGCGATATCACGTCAGCACTCAGGCAGCAGGGGGTCGAATACAGCGTAAGTACCCTGGTGTTGAACGCGGGCAGCGGCATCCCCGCTGATGCAGGAAACGCAGGCGGAGCGGCCATCGGTGCAAATTTCGGCTTGAATTACCGTGAGATCGAACAGATCGAACGGCATAAAGTCGCAGTCCTTCACCATGGCAATGTTCGATCGCACGTTGTTCATAAAGTCAGAAGCATACTTGAATCATGCGACACGAAAGCGGTCGTCGTCTCACAGGCGCCGATCGATTACGAGGATCTCGCACGGGAAGGAGTAAAGACCGCCTATGTGATGCCCCCCGCAGATGCAATCCGGACAAAAGGAACCGTTGTTGCAATTGTGAGCGGAGTAACTCGTGGGCAGACACCGACACGGGAGAAGCTGGCAGATGTCATCCGTGAAGTATTACGAACAATGAAGGAGAAATCCTTCACAGAGGTGAATTAATTTATGGCATACAAACCACAGTATGGCCCGGGAACCTCCAAGGTCGCCGAAAACCGGCGAAAGCAGATGAACCCGGCAGTAAAACTCGAGAAGATTCGCGATGTAACCGATGAGGACGTTGTTCTTATCCTCGGACACCGTGCACCAGGCCAGGCATATCCAACCGCACACCCGCCACTCGCAGAGCAGGGTGAGCCGGACTGCCCGATCAGAAAGATCGTCGCCCCAACAGAGGGAGCAAAGGCAGGAGACCGCGTCCGGTATATCCAGTTCGCAGACTCAATGCTGAACGCACCCTCACAGCCATACCAGAGGACCTACACCGAGATGTACCGGTACCGTGGTATTGACCCAGGTACGCTCTCCGGCCGTCAGATCGTTGAGTGCCGTGAGCGTGACCTTGAGCAGATCTCAAAGGACTTAATCAACACGAACCTCTTCGACCCGGCACGTGTCGGTATCCGTGGCGCAACTGTGCACGGACACTCGCTCCGTCTCGCAGAGGACGGCATGATGTTTGACATGCTTCAGAGGTGCGTCCTCGACAAAGACGGCATCGTCAAGTACGTCAAAGACCAGATCGGTGTCCCGCTCGACAAGAAAGTCGCAGTCGGCAAGCCCATGGACGAGAAATGGCTCGGCGATAACACGACCATCTTCCACGTCCTCGGCGGGAACCCCTACAGGAATGACGCAGAGTACGTCGAGTACATCCAGCGCATCCACAGCCTGAGAACAAAATACGGATACATGCCCAAGGAGTGATAAAAGATGGCAAAAATTGAGAGAGCACAGAAACTCTTCCTGAAGGCACTGAAGGAGAAGTTCCCGGGACAGGATGTAGAATCCCAGAAAGCCAAGTTCTATGCATTTGACGGCCTGAACCAGTCTCCCCGTAAGAAGGAGTTCATGGCTGAGAACGCAAAGATCGTCAAAGAGCGTGGCATTGACATGTATGACCCCGCACGGTGCCACCTTGGTGGTATCCCGATGGGTCAGCGCCAGCTGATGACCTACGAGGTCTCAGGAACCGGCACCTTCGTTGAGGGTGACGACCTCCACTTCGTCAACAACGCTGCCATGCAGCAGTTCTGGGACGACATCAGGAGAACCGTTATCGTCAACATGGACCTTGCCCACCAGACCCTCCAGAAGCGTCTTGGCAAGGAAGTTACACCAGAGACGATCAACGAATACCTCCACGTTGTCAACCACGCAATGCCCGGAGCAGCCGTTGTTCAGGAGCACATGGTCGAGACCCACCCTGCACTCACCGACGACTGTTACGTCAAGGTCTTCACCGGAGACTCCGAGCTTGCAGACGACATCGAACCACAGTTCTTAATCAATGTCGAGAAGCTCTTCCCGAAGAAGCAGGCAGAAACCCTGATGGGCGCAGTCGGCAAGTCCATGTGGCAGTGTGTCCACATCCCGACAACAGTCTCCCGCACCTGTGATGGTGGAACAACCTCCCGGTGGTCCGCCATGCAGATCGGTATGTCCTTCATCGGTGCATACCGGATGTGCGCAGGCGAAGCAGCAGTCGCTGACCTCTCCTATGCAGCAAAGCACGCTGGTGTCATCCAGATGTCCTCACACCTGCCAGCCCGCCGTGCCCGTGGTCCAAACGAGCCAGGTGGTATCCTCTTTGGCAACTTTGCCGACATGATCCAGGCAGACCGGAAGTATCCAAATGACCCCGCAAAGGCATCCCTTGAGGTTGTCGGTGCTGGAACAATGCTCTTCGACCAGATCTGGCTCGGCTCCTACATGTCCGGTGGTGTCGGATTCACCCAGTATGCAACAGCAGCATACACCGACAACATCCTCGATGAGTTCACTTACTACGGTATGGACTACATCAAAGACAAGTACAAGGTCGACTGGCAGAACCCGAATCCAAAGGACAAAGTCAAGCCAACCCAGGAAGTCGTCAACGACATTGCAACCGAGGTTAACCTCAATGCAATGGAGCAGTACGAACAGTACCCGACCATGATGGAAGACCACTTCGGCGGTTCCCAGCGTGCAGGTGTCATGGCAGCAGCCTGCGGTCTCTCGACCTCAATTGCAACCGGTCACTCAAACGCTGGTCTGAACGGCTGGTACCTCTCGATGCTCATGCACAAAGAGGGATGGTCACGTCTCGGATTCTTCGGCTACGACCTGCAGGACCAGTGCGGTTCAGCAAACACCATGTCTGTCCGGCCTGATGAAGGCTGTATCGGCGAGTTCCGTGGACCGAACTACCCCAACT
>NZ_JARVGN010000206.1 GCF_029762515.1 Methanocalculus sp.
TCCCCCTCGCAAAGGATGATCTGATCCAATCTTCGATATAGCTTTCCTTCAGGATTATCCGGAAATCCGGGAAAACCTTCCAGCAAAGAATCTGCGAAAAAAACCCGGAGCGATCCTGTTCCAACATTCGGATCATGGAAGTTTGAAGCACAAGCGGACGGAGAGGGGCGGTGGGGGGATTAAAATGCCGATCGTTCTGTCGATGGAGCCAGGAATGGATCTGAATGGATCTGTCCCCGAACATCCTCCGGGGGGGCACTGCCAACCCCCTCCGGATGCCGGTGAAGGCGACCGTGCGGTCACCAGGCGGGGCTGTTCGCCCCGCACGTGAGGATATTGAGCGCTTCGCGCCCACTTCCTGCTACTGCTCCCTCTCCTATCCCAGCCAGGGTTTTTCATCCACTGTTGCTTGTGTGAAAAAGGGATCTGTAGTGAGGAGCAGACCATACTATCCAGCTGACCTTAGCTTAGGAATCAGGGAATCTGGCAATCAGAAATGAGGAGAAGAGCCACAATCAAAAGTAAAAAAAAAATGTTTTCCTGGTGAATCTAGGGATTCAGCAGGTAGATCGATGCCGTCAGGGCGGTTGCAAAGGTTACCCAGCAGATATAAGGGATATTCAGGTATGCAGCCACCTTTGATATCCGGTAGAAATAGACGATCATCCAGAGGATCAGGCACCAGAGGATAATGATACAGATCAGCCCGAGGAAGGGTGACGGTATCCCGAAGAAGAGGAATGACCAGATTCCATTAAAGAAAAGCTGCACAAAGAAGATGCCGGTTGCTATCTTCACCTCCCGCCGCTCCCATCCGGATTTTATGATCAGGAAGAGGGAGATACCCATCAGGATATAGAGTATCGTCCATGCCGGCCCAAAGACCCAGCTCGGTGGGGTGAACCATGGCCTTGCGATCGTCTGGTACCATCCCGAGACATTCGTTGCTGTTGCGATGCTCCCGATCGCACCGGTCATAAGCGGCAGAAGGACTGCCCCGATGAGTAAGGCGGCATCCCGGAGTGTTTTCACAGGAGATTCCATATGAGATGACTTGCCCTCCATGAAGAAAAGCTTTTCATATCATGCAACGAGCATCTGGCTATGAAGATCTCGATTATACTCTCAATTGGGATTATACTTGCATCTCTTGTACTTGTATCGGGTTGTGCAACTGATCCGCCCGCCACACCAGCTCCGGTTGGTGAATCCCCCGTCACCGTGGACTGGAATCCTGATGGGATCATCGAATCAGGCGAATACGAGTACTGGCAGGCACTCTCTGATACGATGGAGATCCACTGGACCACCACCGACGAGGCGATCCGGATCGGACTCGCCGGGAGAGCAGCCGGCTGGGTCGGCATCGGCCTTGGCACCCCCCGGATGATGGCGGGCGTTGATTATATCGCCGGATATCTCGATGGGGAGACTGTCGTTGTCTGGGATCTCTTCAGCGAGAATCCCCGCTGCCCGATACAGATGGACACTGCGATCGGAGGAACCAATGATATCCTCAGGTATGGAGGGCAGCAGGTGGATGGCGTAACCACAATCGAGTTTGAGCGGCTCTTTGCAACCGGTGACGAGTATGACTATGAGATCCGGGCCGGAGATCCGATCGCGATCATCTGGGCGCTCTCTGACAGCAACTCGATGACGGTTCCGCACCGTGAACGCGGCTCAACAACAATTATCCTCAGGAGGTAGATACACACAATGTTAATCGCAGCAATTGCATACACGCCGGTCCTTGGCCTCCCCCTGGTCGTCGTCCTTGGGATCGTCCTCTTCATCTCTCTCTGCATCACCGCATCGATTGCGGTTATGAAACGGAGAGGGCGGCTTCAGAATGTGCCGTTCACCTGGCATTTCCGGATGGCGAGGATCTCTATTCTCATCGCCCTTCTGCACGGGGTTCTGGGCATCTCCATCTATATCGGGATCTAAGTGGATCCACAGAGAAAACAGGAGAATAGAGCGGAATATCCCCTCCCTTCTCAATGAAAAGGGGTGCCCCGCCACCTCTTACAGGAAGACCCCGTCTATGAGTATCTTAATTCCGATGATGATCAGGATCACGCCGCCGATGAGCTCGATCCGCTCCCCAAGATAACACCCGAATCTCCGGCCGGCCCAGATCCCGATGATAGATCCGGCGAAGGTGACAACGCCGATGAGAAGAGCCGCAGGGAGAATCTCCACATCAAGAAGAGAAAACGTGGCACCGACTGCGAGTGCATCGATGGATGTGGCGATGGCAAGGAGGGTGAGGGTAAAGAGGCTGGTAATCCCCGCCTCCCTCTCATCTGCTTCTCCCTGAAATGACTCATAGCACATCTTCCCGCCGATCAGTACAAGCAGGATGAAGGCGACCCAGTGATCGAACGAGGCGATCAGCTCGCTCCCCGCCTCCCCGACAAGGTACCCGGCGAGTGCCATCCCTCCCTGGAAGAAGCCGAAGAAGAGGGCTGCCCGCACCCCGTAATAGAGAAGATTCTTCTTCAGGGTGGCTCCGGCGGCAATCGAGACAGCAGATGCATCCATCGCAACGGCGATTGCAATTGCAAGGAGTGTTATCTCATTCACCGATACCGCCTCACCGTCCTGCTGGATCCAGTTCCATTGGAAACACCCATTCGGATCATCCTCAAAAAGATTGCCTCCCCGTTATTTTATATTGGTAGTCTGAAGCATGTGCAGCGCGGGTATCGGGGGGCGGGGTAGCGAAGGGATCAGGATGGCAGAGGTGATACACCCTTGCTCAAAAGAGCAATCCGTCAGGACGATTCGAAGAATCGGGGTGTATCTGCTTCTGTTAGCCCCCGAAGCATCTCGCCCCCTCCCGCGCAGCATCTGCGGCCGCCCAGTACAACCTCCCTGCGAAGCACATGCGGACGGGGACGGGGTGGTCGGGGAAAACGTCTCAGCGAAGAGCTAAAAAATATTGACTCTTCTCCAAAATTCTGATCACCAGGTTTTTCCTGAATTCTTCGGAACGTGGGAAAAGATCCCGCTGCAGCAACCGAATAATCAGGAGTGACTAAAAGCAGTTGCGGCGCGGATATCGGGGGGCGGGGTCAGCGAAAGAGGCAGGCTGGCAGAGGTGATAAGCCCTTGCTCATCAGAGCAACCTGAAAGGCGATTCCGAAAGAATCGGGGCATATCTCCTCTGAAAGCCAGATGGAGCACTCCCGCCCCCTCTAGCGCCAGCATCTGCGGCAACCCGGTTAAACCTCCATTGCGAAGCATTTGCGGACGGAGACGCGGGCGGTGGGGGGCTTCTGACACGAGAGTACCAGAGCCCCTACCCAACGTAACTCCATGCCTGTCTCTGACTTTTCTTCCACCAATAAGCATAATGATGAAAGATGAAGTAAATTATATGGATTTTAAAATATATTGTGTAATTTTATTATCTACATTGGTCAGACAATACCGAATTGAGACTGTTCATGTATTATTTATGACCTTTGGATAGTAATGGCTTTCAGAAATATGGAGAAGAACCAACTATTACAGCCCTCTCTTCTCTCCCGGCAACCCCCCATCACTCTTTGGGATGAGGGGACGGTACACGAGATCGGTCTGCCCAAGCGAGACCAGGATCTCGCCTGCTGCATTCCTCACCCTGATATCAGGATCATTCAAAGCCTCTTCAAGCGGTGCCACCGAATACCGCTCAAGGCTCCGGAGTGCATCAGTCAATCCTTTCATCACCCCGTTGTCGGTATCCCTGAGCATCCTGATCAGGGGGAGGACAGCAGCCTCACCGATTTCGGCTGCCTTCTTCCACTGGCGGGTGGCGATGAAGTAGATCACCCGCTCGTCATCATCAGACGGCTGCCAACTGATCCGGTCAAGAGACGCAGCCGCCGACTGCCTGACGAAATGATCCTCATCCACGCAGGCAGAGAGGAGCACCGGGAGATGCTCTTCACCCCCGAAAGAGCCAAGGGCCTCGGCGGCTGCTGCCCTGACATTGGGGTTTTCATCAGATGCCGCCTCTTTGAGGTGAGGGAGTGCCCTCTCATCACCGAGCTGGCCG
>NZ_JARVGN010000207.1 GCF_029762515.1 Methanocalculus sp.
GATCTCAGCCTCGGCTGCGGCAAGTGCCACTTCGGCCCTGATGATTGCATTAAATCTCGCCTCTTCGCTCCAGACACGGCGCATCTCGGTTGTGCCGTACCGGAAGTCTATCGGGTGGATCGCCATGGATCTATATTGGGACTCTGGCAGGATTAAACCGATCCATACCTGTTGTTTGGAGGGAGGAGATGGATGAGAAGAGGGGTTGCGATCAGAAGCCGATCGGCACCTCATCTCCTTTCACTCCTCTGCTGCTTTGAACACCAATCATCAGTAGCATCCCGATCAGCAGGAGTATTATGCAGCAGAAGAACGTCACCTGAAAGGCCCCGACAAGCGCAGCAGGTGGGAGTTCCTTTGCCGCCACCTCTGCGATCTTCGGTCCGGCAGCGAGGGTGGCAACCAGCATTACCCCGGCAACGCCGAGCGAATTGCCAAGGTTCGTCATCATCTTGATAAGCCCTGATGAGGCGCTCCGGTCCTTATCAGGGACGACACTCATGATGGCACTATTCAATGGAGCATATGCGGAGCCTGTTCCGATACCGAGGATGAAGAGTGAGATCCAGATATCCAGAAGACCTGTCTCTGCTCCAATTCTGGTGAGGAGGAAGAGAGAGAGGAGAGATAGTGCAAATCCACCAATGATCGGCCGCCGCGTCCCGATCGCATCCGCAATCTTCCCGGCAATCGGGGCAGAGACAATCATTCCCAGAGGGAGGGAAATAATAATTAACCCGGCATTATCTGTTGAAATTCCCCTGACAAGCTCTAGGTAGAATGGCATAATGACAAGTACCCCTGCCATCACCATCTGGAGCAGGAGTATGCAGATATTCTGAAGTGAGAATGATCTGTTCCTGAAGACAGAGAGATCGATGAGTGGTTCAGAGGATCTCCGCTCATGAATGATGAAGGCGAGCCAGCTGATCGCAGAGATAAGAAGGAGGAGAAATCCGGTGATACTGTGTGCGTTCTGGATAGAGGTGAGTGCGCCGATAAGCGTGGAGAGGGCCAGGAAGATCAGGAGGACACCGAAAAGATCGAGCCGCCCCTCTGGTAAAGGAGGGTGAACCGCAGGAATAATTTTTATCCCAAGAAGCACCGCTGCGATTCCAATGGGTATATTCACAAAGAAGATCGCATTCCATGAGAAGAGCGAGGTGAGGTAGCCACCGGCAACCGGCCCCAATGCAGCTCCCATCATCGTGAACATCGCAACAATACCAAGAGCTGCCCCCCGGGAAGATGCCGGAACAGACGTAATGACCATCACCGATCCGAGTGCGGCGATGGTCGCACCACCGGCTGCCTGAAGCAGACGGGAGAGGATCAACAGCTCGATAGAGGGAGAAAGGGCACAGCATGCCGATCCGATCGTGAAGATACAGAAGCCTGAGATGAAGACCTTCTTATATCCTGCAATATCCCCAAGGCGCGAGGCGGCAAGAAGGAGTGAGACGAGGACGATCAGATATGCAGTGAGAACCCATGAGGCGGCAACAGCCGACGCATCGAATGCCCCGGCAATGGAGGGAAGAGCAATATTGACGATTGTGCCATCAAGACCTGCCATGAATGATCCGAGGGCAATAACAAAGACAATTAAAAGATCATGTCGACTGAGATTCGAGGAGCCTCGCATAAATAAGAGAGATAAATGTAATACCAGATAATTATTCGGATCTGTATCCTCATAATCCTGCTTCTGTTATCCCGGAAAGGTGAGGAGAGAGGAGACTCGAACATTCATTCATTCTTGAGATTCAGGAAATACAAATGCAGAATCATCATTACTTAATAATCTGCAGACAGACACATTGATACAGAAGATCAAACACGATCCCCACGGAAATAACGCATATGAGCTCAATTGACGACTGGTTCCCCTATACCCGCTACCGCCCCCACCAGGAGAAGATGCTGGATGCCGCAGCAGAGACAGCCAGAAACGGCGGCACACTCCTGATCGATGCACCGACAGGGAGCGGGAAATCAAGTGTTGTCTCCGCCCTCCTTGCCGAATCAAAGGGAAGAACCATTCTCGTTGCGGTAAGGACGATCAGCCAGCTGAATACCTTCATCAGGGAACTTGATCTGATCAGGCAGAAGAAGCCGGGATTGAAGTTCACCTACCTGATTGGGAAACGGAGTATGTGCCCGCTCGGCGGGGTTGGGGATGTGTACCGGCAATGCGAAGGGGTGAAGAACTTCACCAGCGCCCTGATGCGGGAAAGGGCGATAAAGGGATCGCTTGTACCTGCAAAGGATCCGGAGATCCAAAAGCAGATCAAGCGCCAGGACCGTGACCATCCGCTCATCTGCCCGTATTTCGTGAACAGCAGGGTCTTTCTTGAAGGAGATGAAGGATTAAGGCTGGTGCCATCGCAGGATATCCGGAGAAAAGCAGAGAAGGCTTCGTTAAATGTCGTGAACCCCGATAATCTCCATGCCTATGCAGGCAGCCTCTGCCCCTATGATCTGATGATGACCTCGGCAAAACATGCGGATGTCGTCATCGTTAACTATCATCATCTCTTTAA
Source organism: Methanocalculus sp. (assembly GCF_029762515.1). GTDB lineage: Archaea > Halobacteriota > Methanomicrobia > Methanomicrobiales > Methanocorpusculaceae > Methanocalculus. The sequence goes on from NZ_JARVGN010000207.1 coordinate 2,544, forward strand.
TGACGATATCAGGGAACAGCTGCTCGTCTCGCTGAATGTCGAGCCGCAGGATATCATACTGCTTGTGGACGAAGGGCATAATGTCGGGGATGTGGTGCAGGGGATCCAGAGCGTCTCCCTCCAGGAGCGGGACATCCAGCAGGCATCCCATGAACTCTCATCCCTGAAGTCGAAGGTGAAAGGGGCAGAAGCTGTCAGGCACGTGCTGCCGAGGATCCGTGACTTTATGGACGGGCTCCGCCGCTCAAATGAGACCGAGGACTGGTTTGACCCGGCAATCTTTGATCGAATACTGACAAAAGGCTCACTGTACCCGTCGATGGCGGCAATTGTCGAGGATATCATTGCAATCAGTGATGTCGTGCGGGAAAAGAGCCTTCAGAAAGGTGAGTTCAAGGAGACCTCCATCGAACGGCTCTGCGAGTTCCTCTACCGGATCCATTGCTCGGCAACCGATCCGGCATACCTGACCGTCTACCGGAAAGAGGAGGACTCGGTGATCCTTGAGGTCAGGAATATCGATCCTGCCGGGAAACTCAAGTTTATTGTCGGATCCCACCACGCCTCGATCTTCATCAGCGGCACACTCTCTCCAATCAACAGCTTCAGGCAGTACTATTTTGAAGATATGGATGTTTCCACCCTCTCAATACCAAATGCATTTCCAAAAAAGAACCGCCTTCTCCTCACATCAGGAGATATAACAACCGCCTTTCGGATGAGGCAGGATGCAGGCAACATCGAGCGGACTGTCCGGACGATCACGGCTTTTGCCGGGGTTCCCGGCAACCTCGCAGTCTACTTCCCTTCGTACCAGATCATGAGCGAATATGCAGAACGCTGCGCCATCAGAAAGAAGAAGGTCTTTGTGGAGCCGCGTGATGCGGGTGAGGCGACAGAAATGCTGGCTGAATTCCTCGGTCTTCCTGCAAAGAAAAAATCAGGTATCCTCTTTGCGGTCTGCGGCGGCAAATGGAGTGAGGGGCTTGATTACCGGGGCGAACTCCTCTCTGGTGCGATGGTTGTCGGTCTCCCGCTCGCCCCCTATACGCAGGTACGGGCAATGAGCATCCAGTACTTCAGGCGGAAGTTTGGGAAAGACGGTGAGTTCATCGCCTATACGCTCCCTGCAATCAATAAGGCAGCACAGGCGCTTGGCCGTGTTCTCAGGACGCCTGATGATCGCGGGGTGCTCATCCTCGGAGATAGCAGGTTTCTCGAAACCGAGGTGAAAAGCGGCCTCCCACCCTGGATGCAGGAGGAGATGACCGCCATCACCGCAGATATGATACCCGGGGTGCTCTCACGATGGCAATGAAGGAAGGTACAGGCAGGTTTGGCCTCTGGCCGGTCTCGGCTGCCTGGGATGATGAATATATTTATCGGGTCTGGTTTGGTCATTCTGATGGAGAAGACGGGCTTCCTCCGGCGATCACCGAATACCTCGCGGGGAAACGATCTGATCTCTCGGAACTCAGGTCACCGGCAGATGAAGGGGAGTCG
>NZ_JARVGN010000208.1 GCF_029762515.1 Methanocalculus sp.
CCGAAGGAACAAGCCGCCTGATCCTCTGCTCGGGCTGGTCCCCGACACATCCTGATGAGTATGGGTACCTGACCGAAGAGGGTGCCCGCCGTGTGGTGGAGCGGGGCATATCGGTGATTGGAACCGATGCCCCGTCGATTGAATCCCCGGAGGGTGACGGCTCGGTTCACCGGATCCTTCTCCGTGCCGGTGTCATGATCATCGAACTCCTCAGGCTGGACGCTATCCCGGAAGGAGTATATATGATGGTTGCCCTGCCTTTACTATTGAAGGGTATTGACGGATCACCAGCGCGGGTGCTCCTCATTGATTCTGAAGAGATGATGCCATGACAGTCATTCATGATGCAGTACACAAACTCAAAGAAAAGCTTGATGGGAGCGGTTGCGACGATGGGGTCGTCTCCCTCTGGATAAACTCCGATGTGCCGATCTGCCAGTATCCAAAAGGCGTATGCCTCGAGGCTGTGTATGGTGGAAGGACAGCAGAGATGGTGACGACAGATCCGCTTGAAACGAAGACGAAGGTCTCATTCCTGTATGGAGCGCCACTGAAGAAACTGAAGACCCGGGCTGCTGCTGCTGCAATAATCAATGTTGTGACAGGCTTTGCCTGTCTTTCGCGCAAACTCCATTCATGCTCCCCCTCTGATCGCCTGGAATGCCAGGAACTCCTCCAGAAGTTCTATGATTCCGGAAAGATCTATCCTGTCGGGGATCTCAACCATATCCCTGATCTCTTCCCCGGGAGGATCGTTGATCGTCCGGAGGATGCGGATATCATCATCATCGCCGGCGACGGTTTTGTCACCGATGAAGGGATTGCCATCCAGGAGAATTTCCTTGAGGAGAAAGAGATCGTCTATATGGGTCCGTCGACCGCAGGAGTTGCCACACTCCTCGCTCTGAAGCACTGGTGCCCCTTTGGCAGATGAGTAACCATAATACCATCAAAATCACATCTTCAGTATGCTCTTTGGTTCATCCGGTATCAGGATGCAGTATGGAAAAACCCTCCTTGACCTCTCTCTCCGGGTCGGCGCCTCTCTTGGTGCAGGCAGGGAATGTGTGGTTCTCGGGAGCGATACACGAACCACACGGGATATCCTTACCCAATCCCTCATCTCCGGGATCCTCTCCTCCGGGGCGGACGTCATCGCCGGTGGCATCGCACCGACACCGACTGTCGCCTATGCAGCACGGGAAGCCGATGCAGCGTGCATGGTGACCGCATCGCATAATCCTGAGATGTATAACGGACTGAAAGTCTTCAATCCGGATGGCTCTTCCTTTACCATTGCCCAGCAGAAGCAGATGGAGGAGTCACTTGAGGACCCTGGCTGGACGGACTGGAAGGCCATTGGCTCCCGGAGAGATGCGGATATCATAACACCCCACTCCGATGCCATACTCGGGTCTCTTTCACCTCAGGAAGGCATGACGGTTGTGCTGGACTGCGGTGGAGGGGCGGGATCCCGGATCACCCCCTCCCTTCTGGATGAGGCAGGCCTGAGGACCGTCTGCCTCAACTGCGATCCAACGGGAACTTTCCCCCGCCCCTCAGAACCCCTCCCCGAAAATCTCTCATATATGCCTGCGATCATCAGGAGTTCTGGTGCTTCATGCGGTGTTGCCCATGATGGCGATGCGGATCGGTGTGTTGCTTTTGATAACCGGGGCCGGTTTATTTCTGGTGAACATCTCCTGATGCTCTTTGCGCGGTATCTCGACCTGCATGAGGTGGTGACCACAGTCGATGCCTCGATGGCAATTGAGGAGGTTGCTACTGTCAGGCGGACTCCTGTCGGTGACAGCTATGTCTCCGAAGCCCTCCTCTCCTGGGGAAGCCTCGGCGGCGAGCCCTCGGGAAGCTGGATCTTCCCCGCCCACTCTTTCTGCCCTGATGGAATCTATGCCGCCACCCTCCTCTGTGAGATTGCCGGTGAATGGGATATTGCCGAAGAAGTTGATACCATGCCGGTTTATCCGATCCTTCGCTCATCTCTTGCGACTGTAAACGGTGATGCAGCACTCCGATCTCTTGGCGCGGAGGTACCAACAGATGGCATCCGGGTTGAGCAGGAAGATGGCTGGTACCTGATCCGGGCAAGCGGAACCGAGCCGAAGGTGAGGGTGACCGCAGAAGGAAGGACAAAGGATATCGCAGAGAAACTCCTCTCTGAAGGAGAGGATCGATTAAAAAAAGTACTCAGGGAGGTCTCCTGATGGAACCGGTAACAGAATGTATTCTTCTTGCGGCAGGCGAAGGGAAGCGGATGCGCCCCCTGACGACCAGCCGTCCAAAGGTGATGATCCCACTCGCCAATCGTCCCATGCTCGAACATCTCATCCTTGCAGCCCATAAGGCGGGGATCAGGCGTTTTATCCTGGTCGTCGGATATGGCGAACAGGCGGTCAGGGAATATTTCGGTGATGGAAGTGCCCTTGGTGTTGAGATCGACTATGTTGTCCAGAGGCATCAGCTCGGAACCGCCGATGCACTTCGATCTGCAGCAGGGCTGGTATCAGGAAATTTCCTGATGATGAATGGCGATATGATTCTCGGATCTGATGAAATCCGGGCGCTCTGTACTATGCCGGAACCTGCACTTGGTGTCTCTGAAGCCGATCACCCCGAGGAGTACGGGGTGGTTCTGCTTGAGGGTGACCGGGTGGTCAGCCTTGAGGAGAAGTCGAAGAATCCTAAAAGCAGGATGATTAATGCCGGTGCCTATCTCTTCTCTCTTGAGATCTTCGAACGGATCGAAGCAATCGGCCTCTCGCGGCGGGGAGAATACGAACTGACCGATGCATTGATGGACTATATCAATGAAGGAATGCTCTCTGCTCTCACGCTTCATACGTGGATGGATGTCGGGTATCCCTGGGATATACTCGCAGCACACGAACTCCTTCTTACTGATCTGAAGGAAGAGATTGCCGGAACCGTTGAGGAAGGAGCGGTCATCAAGGGTGCGGTTATCATCGGGGAAGGGACAACCATCAGGGCCGGGAGCTATATCGAAGGCCCCTGCATCATCGGAAAGGACTGTATCATCGGTCCGCATGCCTATATCAGGCCGAAGACTGCGATCGGGGACTCCTGCCATATCGGTCATGCGGTCGAAATCAAGAACTCCGTCATCCTGCATGGAACCAAGATCCCGCATTTTAATTATATCGGTGACAGCGTGATCGGCTCAGGGTGCAATTTCGGTGCAGGGACAAAAATTGCCAATCTCAGGCATGACTCCGGCATCGTGCAGGTCGGAGGAGTCCTGACGGGAAGAAAGAAGTTCGGTGCGGTCATCGGGGATGATGTCCTCTTTGGGATCAACTGTTCGGTGAATACCGGTTCGAGTATCGGGTCCGGGTGCAGGATTGCGCCCCATTCATTTGTCGAGGGTGTGTGTGATGATGAGACGATCGTGTCGAGGTGAGCGTGAATGCAGGCAGTAATTTTGGCAGGCGGCGAGGGGTGGCGGCTCCGCCCATTGACTAAGAACCGGCCGAAGGCATTGATCCCTGTCGGTAACCGTCCCTTGATAGACTATTGTATCGAGGCCCTTCTGAAGGCAGGAATACGGGATATCATCGTTGTCGCCGGATACCGGAGAGAACAGGTGATCCGGCATCTCAATACTCTCGATCATGAAGTCAGGGTGGTTTTCCAGGAGAAGCAGCTTGGATCCGCCCATGCACTTGCTTCTGCGGCTCACCTGATTCATGAGACGACCCTTGTCCTCTCAGGGGATAATTACGTGGATGCTGCATCCATCGAGGAGATGGGGACAGAAGGCAATGCAATCATGGTCTCCGGCTCGCTCTCTCCTTCCCATTATGGCGTTGTCCGGATGCAGGATGGTCTCGTCACGGACTTCTTCGAAAAACCCGATGAAAAAGGTCCCTGTCTTGTGAGCAGCGGCCTCTATCTCTTCACACCGGAGGTGATCAGATCCATCAGGGAAGCGGATCTCTCGGATCTGCTCATTCGCATGATCGGAGACGGCATCCCTGTCCGGGGAGTCCGGGGCGGCCAATGGTATG
>NZ_JARVGN010000209.1 GCF_029762515.1 Methanocalculus sp.
GAAATACTCCTTGGGGATCCGGTTTATGGATCTGCCCTCACCAATCTCAGATCGGTGATCGTTGATGAAGTGCATGCATTTATGGGTTCAGATCGCGGTGTCCAGCTCGCCTGCCTTCTTGATCGCCTCAATCTCATCTCCGGTAGGCAGGTACGGCGGATCGGCCTCTCTGCAACGGTAGGGAATCCCGAGGCACTGATTGAATGGTTCTCGGGTGAGGGCCGGAGACAGCACCTTGTTGCAGTCGATCCCCCGTCACAAGGCAGGCGTTTCTCGTTTACCATTGATCCTGTGGAGGATGTGCGGATCCGGTCACTGGAAGGGACTATCGCCAACAGAAAGGCGCTCGTCTTTGCCGGGAGCAGGAATGAGGCAGAAAAGATCCATGCTGCGCTTTTGCAGCGGAAGTATCCGGCTTATGTCCACCACTCGGCCATCTCACCTGACCTCAGGAGCGAAGCAGAGGAGGCGATGCAGGGTGACGGTCCTGCGTGCATCGTCTGCACCAGTACGCTCGAACTCGGGATCGATATCGGGGGCCTCGATCTCGTAGTGCAGTACGGTGCACCGGATTCGGTCTCATCATTCCTTCAGCGGCTCGGGAGATCCGGCAGGAGAGGGAAGCCGCCTGAGATGGTGTTTATCCTCGCTTCAGGAGAAGAGGCGCTTTTTGCGGCAGCGGCAATAGAAGCTGCCCGGAACCATGAGGCAGAACCACTGCTACCGCCCCGGTTCCCCTGCAATGTCCTTCTGCAACAGCTCTTTATACTTCTGAGGCGGAGGCGTGGCCTTGGGAGGCGCCCCCTTAAGAAAGAGCTCCTGAATCTTTCTCCTTTTGCCGGTATCTCTGATCAGGATCTGGATTTGATCCTCGATCACCTGCTTGCCAATGGATATCTGGCGATGGATGGAGATCTGATGGTGATCGGGACAACAGCAGAATTTGAACTTTCCCGATCGCACTGGATCGCCCTCTGTTCGGTCATCTCCGCAGGCGGCGGATACCGGGCAGTGACGCCGGACGGGCAGGCAGTAGGGACGCTTGATCCCTCGTTCGTCGGGATCGCAGCTGAAGAAGGTTTCACCCTCGCCGGACGGGGGTGGCGGGTGATCTCCCGTGATGATGCACGGCGGGGGCTTCTCGTCGTCCCCTCTGATCGGAACGGTCCCCGCCCCTTCTGGACTGGCGGCGGGCGGGCGGGGGTATCGCCTCTCCTCGCACACGCTGTGGGAAGGATAGCAGCCCGGCGGGGATCAGATCTCCTGCTCCCCGGAGAGATGCAGGTGGCGATCAATGACGAGATCCATTCCTGGCCACATGGCCTTGATCCTGAGAGGATCTGCGTCATCCCGGAGCCGCTTGTGGCAGGAGAGCTCATCTCTGTCTGGACATTTCTTGGGGAGCGACAGAATGCAACTCTCGCCCACCTGGTGAGGCATCTCCTGCCCTCCCGGTGGCCGGTCCGGAGCACGTATGCAGCAGTAACCGTCGAGGTGCCGTTGGGTGAGGATGGAGAAGAAGCGGTCCGGGATGCCCTGATAGAATTAGGAAGAATGCCGGAGGGGGAGCTGATCGGCTGGCTCCCCCTGCTGCCGCCTGAGACCTGGGCATTTGGCAGGCTGCTTCCTGACGAGATCCGGCAGAGGATGGCGGCGATGAATATCTATTCCCTGCCGGAGGTGGTTGCGGCTGTCAGGGAGAGGTATTCTCATCCCTGAAGCGGATCTGCCATTGTGTTCCTTCACCTTTCAGAGTGGATAGTGAGTATCTTCCCTGTATCTGCCGGGTGAATGTCCTGAGCAGTACAATGCCCAGGCTCTGTGCCGTATCGGGATCAAAATCATAGGGCATGCCAATCCCATCATCTTTGACAGAGAGGATGATGCATTTATTCTGGTTCTGCTTGATGGAGATAGCGATATTGCCTTCCTCCCTCCCTTTGAAAGCGTGTTTCAGGGAATTTGATATGAGTTCATTGACGATGAAGCCACAATAAATCGCAGTATCGACATCAAGGTTCAGATCATCGATTGTGCAGGTAACTCTGATTTGATCATCATCTCTGTAGGATTGAACAATCTCTTTGATAAGCCTCCGCATGAAAGATTCGATAGTAATCCTGCTTAATTTTTCTGATTTGTAGAGGTGTTCATGGACAAGTGCCATGGAGGTGATCCGGTTCTCGCTTTCACGGAACACTTCCTTTATCCGGCTGTCATCATAGGTGAGGGATTGCAGGTTCAGGAGGGATATGACCACCTGGAGGTTGTTCTTGACGCGATGGTGTATCTCCCTGAGGAGTGTCTCTTTCTCCAGCAGGTTCTCCTGTATCTGCTGCATCATTCGCTTCTCTTTGGTGACATCACGGGCGGCTGCAAAGACGCCCTGAACTGCCCCTTTTTCATCGGAATAGACGCTTGCATTATAGAGCACATCGATCGTATCTCCGGAAGTGTGGTGGATGGTGAGGGCATAATCTTTAACAAATCCAGAATTGAAGGTTTCTATGTATCCTTCTCTTGCTTTATCCGGATTTGTGAAGTAATTGGCAAAATCACTTCCGATAAGCTGGTTTCGATGCAATCCTGTAATTTTTTCCGTGGCACGGTTCACATCTGTTATCAGGCCTTTTGGACTGATGGTGACCAGCGGATCAAGGCTGGCTTCAATAAGGGCGCGGGTATAGAGGGAATTCTTCTGTAATGTTTCTTCCATCTCTTTCTGCTCGGTGATATCCCGCAGAATGCCGGATATGGCGATTATATTTCCATCCCGATCCAGGATGGGAGACATTGATAGAGAAATCCGGAGTATTCTGCCGGAGCTATGCAGCCGGTTCACCTCCCGCGAGTGCGGTTTCTTTGTTGCAATCATCTCTTTGAAGTACTGATCGAATATGGCTCTATCCTCTCCGGGAGGAATCACGAGCGAGTAGTGTTTGCCGATGATCTCCTCAGCCCTCCATCCAAAGATCTCCTCGGCTCCCAGGTTCCAGGTGAGAAGGTTCGCATCAGTGTCAAGGGAGAGGATTGCATCATATGAGGATTCCACGATTGATGCGAGCCTTTTTTGTGATCTCTCTGCGTCCCGCTGTTTGGTGATATCCCGTCCGATACCTTCAATCGCGATCAACTGCCCCTCCGGATCCCTGATCGATTTGTATGACTGCTCGACGTAGACAATCCCGCCGTCTTTTCTGACCCACCGGATTGTGAGAGGATCTGTCATCTCCTTGCCCTCCCGGATGGACTCAAGAATATGGTGATCATCCGGGTGCACAATCTGCTCTCCAAGCATCGGATCTTTGTAGTGTTCCTCCGGGGTGTATCCGGTGATCCCTGTCACTGCATCGCTTACAAAGGAGAAATGGGGCACAGGAAGGAGATCATAGCGGTAGATAATATCGGCTGAATTATCTGCGAACATTCGAAAACGCTTCTCACCTTCGAGAAGTTTTCCAGAGAGCATGCCGGTTATGACTCCGGCTCCGGCCATCACCACGGCGCGGGCAACGGCCTCAGTGAGCGCTTCTGGATCCGGTAATATGATGATATGGAGGATCAGGTACAGTGCAGAAAGGAATATGCCAAAGAGGATACCCCGATTCAGGTAGCGGTATGCGGCGAGGATTATCGGGATATAGAAGAGATGTGGATAGACATTGGTATATCCTTGTCCAAGGAAGAAAAGGGATGCGAGGATTGCTGCAAAGGAGGTTCCTGCGAGTAAAATAAAATAGAGATCGATCTCGCTCTTAATCTGTGTTATCTTATTCATACTCAAATTGATGGTGTGTGATCCCAATACCGTACAAAATTGGTGTTCTCGTATCCTCTATTATGTCGGCAGGCAATTATATCATTCGGAAATGCATTCAATATATGCATAGCCAGAAGGTATGGCTGTTCCAGGGTGGTGCTCTATGCCAAAACGGGATGACCATGATGAATACCTGAAGACAATCCTTGATCTCTTCAAGCAGGAGCCACGTGGTTTGAGCATCAGCGATATAACTCGTGCAATAGGGCTTAACAGGAATTCTG
>NZ_JARVGN010000020.1 GCF_029762515.1 Methanocalculus sp.
CTGAAGATCTACGAGGCTGAGAAGATCGTCGACCATCACACCCTGATCATTCCGGGCCTTGCAGCACGCCTCTCCGGCGAGACTGAAGAAGTGAGCGGCTGGCGGGTGCTTGTCGGCCCGAAGGACTCATCCGGCCTGAAACGCTTTATCGAGGAGTACTGGCCGCCAAAGGACGACGAATGAAAGAGGAGTGCAGGGTAATCTTCCACCCCCTGAATACGGTCGTCTCCGTTTTGCCGGGGACGAACCTCCTCGCCGCACTCAGGAATGCGCACGTGCAGATCGAGAGCATCTGCGGGGGCAAGGGCGAGTGCGGGAAGTGCAGGGTGATCATCGAATCCGGGGATTTCAGAGAGAAGAGGCTCACCCAGAAGAACCATCTGACAACGGCAGAGCGGGAACGGGGGTACCGCCTCGCCTGTGAGATCTTCGTCACCGGAGACATGGAGGTGACGATCCCGGTCGAGAGCCGGATCGAGCGGCCGCAGATCCTCTGTGGGCTCTCCGGCGAATGCGACTGCGGCGGGATGGATCCAGCGGTCAGGCTGTATCCGCTTGAGATCAGATCCAACCCAACTCTTCCCCACGCAGGTACATCAATCCGCCTGAAAGAGTATTCAGGGAAAAGGCCTGCCATCAGCGATTCAGTATATCGGAAGATGCAGGAACCGGATACCGGGCTCGTGGCCGTTCTGACCGAGACAAACGGCTATCCCGAGGTGATTGATGCCATACCAAAGGAGAAGGCCGGCCCGCCCCTCGGCATCGCCCTCGATCTTGGGACAACAACGATCGCCTGTGCACTGGTAGATCTGGATTCCGGGCTTGTCATTGCTGAAGAGACCACCATGAACAAGCAGATCACCTATGGGGAAGAGGTGATCACCAGGATCGCCTTTGCCATGAAGGGTGACGGGCTCCGGATCCTCCAGCAGGCAGCAGCCGGGAGTATCAATGTCGCTATCCGGCGTGTTGCGGAGACTGCCGGTGTGGACCCGCTCGATCTGGTGGAGATTGCTGTTTCAAGCAATACCGTGATGAACCACCTCCTTACCGGAACCGATCCGGGATACCTGGAGCTGGCAGATGCCGATGTTCCCCGGAAGCCGTTTATCAGGAAGGCAGCATCGCTTGGGATATCGATCCATCCCGAAGCCTACTGCTTCTGCCTCCCGAACGTGAGCCGCTTTGTCGGTGGCGATGCGGTATCAGGGGTGCTCTCCTCTGGGCTGCACTGCGGATCGGATATCTCCCTCTTCATCGATCTCGGCACGAACGGAGAGATCGTGATGGGCAATAAGGACTGGATCGCCTCGATCTCCTGTGCATCGGGCCCCGCATTCGAGGGGGCAGGCGTCAGCTCCGGGATGCGGGCGATGCACGGTGCAATCGAGAAGGTGGCGATCGAGCCGGATACCGGGGAAGCGCATTGCATGGTGATCGGAGGTGGAAAGCCACGCGGCATCTGTGGTTCAGGGCTGATCGATTGTGTCACCGGGATGTTTGGAGCAGGCATCATTGACTTCAAGGGCATCCTCACCGACCATCCGCTCGTCCGGGAGGGGCACAATGGCCCTGAATACGTGGTTGTGAGAGCAGAGGATTCCCAAACAGGCAGGGATATCGTCATCACCCAAGCGGATATGGACTACTTCATGGACTCTAAAGCCGCCCTCTGCGGAGGGATCGGCGTGCTCCTGAAGAAATACCGGATGAAAGTGACAGATATCAGGCATATCTTCCTCGCGGGAGCGTTTGGGGCTTTTGTGGATATTCACAATACCGTTGCATTTGGGATTATCCCATACTTTCCCAATGCAGAGGTGCACCCGGTTGGAAACACCTCACTGAAAGGTGCATATGCGGCACTGGTATCGAAAACCAAGCGGAGGGAAGCGGAGAAGATTGCCGGTACCATGGTCTATATCGATCTCCTCGTTGATGTTGACTTTATCGAGGAGTATACCGCTGCCCTCTATATTCCGGGGAAGGAGGAGTATTTTCCAGGCAGAGTGGATCCGGCATCAGGACGGGAAACTGATGGAGAAGCGGATGGTGAGGAGAAGGGATTTTCCCGCTGAAGCTTTCAGAGGTGCAGAATAGTTACGTTTGGGAAGGCATATGATGAGGTAAAATGGAAATGGATGGTGATTTAGACATGAAGACATTGGTGACGATGGGACGGGGAGGAACAGGAAAGACGAGTTTTACGGCACTTGCGGCAAAGCACTTCATCGCAAAGGCTCAGACACCGATCCTCCTTGTGGATCTCGATCCTGACCAGAACCTCGCCGAGATGGTGGGGATCGATCTCGATAAGGAAGGCGTGAAGACGATTGCAGATCTCATCTCAGAAACTTTTATTAAGCGGGGCGGCACCACGACAGGGGTTGCACCCACTGAGCGGATTGAGAGCAGGATCTGGGAGGATGGCCTGTATGAAGGCGGTTCATTCGATCTCATCGCAGTCGGGACGAAGTGGGTGGAGGGCTGCTACTGCCTTCCTGACTCGGCACTGAAAGGAGCACTCGCAACGATTACGAAGAACTACCGGTATGTGCTGATCGACTCACCGGCAGGACTAGAGCACCTGAACCGGAAAGTGGCAAGCCAGGTTGACGATATCTTCGACATCATGGGACCCTCGCACAAGTCATTTGAGCATGTGAAACGGGCACACCGGATCATCAGAGAGGTGAAGATCGGGATGAACCGGTTCTTCATTGTGGGAGGATATCTCTTCCCGGAGTCAGAGGAGGAACGGGCAAAGACAACCCTCCCGCATGAGTATCTCGGGAAGGTGACACAGGACCCACTGGTGCAGGAGTATGTCCTCTCCGGCAGATCGCTTCTGGATCTCCCTGATGATACACCAGGCTATCTCTCGGTAAAGGAGATCCTTGGGAAAGCCGGGTACTGAAGAAAATATGGTTAGGCGAAGGGGGGGAAAAGGGAGGAAAGAAACAGAATGCCTTCCGGACTCTCCTTCGAGCGGTAGACTGAAGACCGATCACGTTTGAGGCATAATAGATGGATCTGCATGCTTTTTTCCGGGATGAAGCGATAGAGACGTACGGCGAGGCATCCCTCACCGCCCTCTCAGAGAGGGATAGGGGATATGTGAAGGAGTTCTTTCCTCCCGGTGAATCGGTGATCGTCTTCGGAGAGGCAGTTCCGGCTGAAGCATATTCCCTAAATGCAAGAGATCAGACGAAGATCATGCTTGGAATTGCAGAAGGGCTGAATGATGCCGCGATCCGGCTTGAGAGCATGCTCGATGGCGAGGGCATCCCGGCCCGGCATATCCCCCTCTATCTCCCGATCAGGATCGAGGATGGCCGGGTGCGGGGCGTGGTGCGGCTGAAGCAGGTTGCAGCTGCCGCCGGCCTTGGAGCACCGGGGAAGAGCACCCTGCTCCTGAACAGGGAGCATGGGGCCCGGCTGATTCTCTCCGGTGTTGTCACCGGAGAATCTAATCTTATCAAGACCAATAGCGTGCAGAAACAGGAGAACGCTGAAGATCACGCGAACCAGAACCCGGATATCTGTATTGGGTGCGGAAAATGCATCAAAGCCTGCCCGGCAGGTGCTATAGGCCCTGATGGTGTCGAGGTCTTCAGGTGCAGGACCATCAGCCCGTGGGTTCCGGGGCCGGTTGTCCCGATAGCAAAATGGCTGATCGGCAGGCAGCTCCTCCTCAGGTGCATAGCACCAATCGCCCCCTGGATTGCGAAGACGGCGACGATTCGGTGCAGCAGGTGTGTGACGGAATGCCCGGTTTTTGGGGGCAGGAATTGGACGCAGGAATAAAAGAGAAAATCCCAATTAACTGCATTTATCGTATTAGAGGGTATTTACAATAAGAATTTATGAATTTAGGCCATAGATGATCTGAACATAGGGATTTGTTCTCTTCGCAAATGACAAGACACTAAAAAAATCTCTAAATAACCTTAAAAGCACATATTCTCGATTTTATTGCATCTTCTGCCATTTTATGAGCCGCACCGTTAGGTTAATGACATGAGAGTTTAATGTTACAGACTGAGAACGGACGAACGCAAAGTGAACAATCCAAATGGACAGATAGGTAAAAAGGCCGTTTTCTGAAAGATATCCACCCAATAGATATTCAGGAGATGACAGTATGACCGACAAAAACAAGAGCCCTGCAATGGGCGAAGGAAATCCAATGATGAGTGGGAAAGGAAGAACGATCCAGGACTGGTGGCCAAACCAGCTGAACCTGAAGCTGCTTCACCAGCACTCCCCCCTCACAAACCCGATGGGAGAAGAGTTCAACTATGCCGAAGAGTTCAAAACACTCGACCTGAAGGCCGTCAAAGCAGATCTGAAGTCACTGATGACGGCTTCAGAAGAGTGGTGGCCTGCGGACTTTGGCCATTACGGACCCTTCATGATCCGCATGGCATGGCACAGCGCCGGCACCTACCGCAGTGGAGATGGCCGGGGCGGCGCCGGTTCAGCTCAGCAGCGGTTTCCACCCCTCAGCAGCTGGCCTGACAACGTCAATCTCGACAAGGCACGCCGGCTCCTCTGGCCGATAAAACAGAAGTACGGCAGAAAGATCTCATGGGCCGATCTTATGATCCTTGCCGGAAATGTTGCCCTTGAGTCAATGGGTTTTGAGACATTCGGCTTCGGTGGCGGCCGCAAAGACGTATGGGAGCCCGAAGAAGAAGTCTACTGGGGATCAGAAGAAGAATGGCTTGGTGACAAACGCTATTCCGGTGAACGGAACCTTGAAAACCCGCTTGCAGCTGTCCAGATGGGATTAATTTACGTCAATCCCGAAGGCCCTAACGGCAACCCCGATCCGGTTGCAGCAGCAAAGGATATCCGCGAGACCTTCGCCCGCATGGGGATGAATGACGAAGAGACCGTCGCTCTCATTGCCGGAGGACACAGCTTCGGAAAATGCCATGGTGCCGGTCCTGCAACCCATGTCGGCCCCGAGCCGGAAGCTGCCCCTATCGAGGAGCAGGGTCTTGGCTGGAAGAGCTGCTTTGGCACCGGGAAGGGTGGCGACACCATCTCAAGCGGCCTTGAAGTCACCTGGACGAACACGCCGACGAAGTGGAGCAACAACTTCCTCAGGATACTCTTCACTCATGAATGGGAACTGACGAAGAGCCCGGCCGATGCTCACCAGTGGAAGCCAAAGGGCGACGGAGGCGCTGGTACAGTGCCGGATGCCCACGATCCATCGAAGCGGCATGCCCCCTCCATGCTGACGACAGACCTCTCCCTCAGGTTTGATCCCATCTATGAGAAGATATCACGCCGTTTCTATGAGAATCCCGATCAGCTCACCGAGGCATTCTCCCGTGCATGGTTCAAGCTGACACACAGGGACATGGGGCCCCGCTCACGCTATCTCGGCCCCGAGGTACCGAAGGAAGATCTGATCTGGCAGGATCCGATCCCCGCCGTCAATCATAAGCTGATTGATGCAAAGGATATCGCCTCCCTCAGGGAGAAGATCCTCGCTTCCGGCCTCACGGTTTCGGAGCTGGTTACAACCGCATGGGCATCGGCATCCACCTTCCGCGGCTCTGACAAGCGGGGCGGTGCCAATGGGGCCCGTATCCGCCTTTCGCCGCAGAAAGACTGGGAAGTCAACCAGCCCGCCCGTCTGGCAAAGGTCCTCAAGACCCTGACTGAGATACAGGCTGCATTCAACAGTACACAGAAAGGTGGAAAGAAGGTATCGCTTGCAGATCTGATCGTCCTTGCCGGGTGTGCCGGAGTCGAGAAAGCGGCGAAGAATGCCGGACATACCGTGACAGTCCCCTTCTCGCCGGGACGAACTGATGCCTCACAGGAGCAGACCGATGTGGAGTCATTTGGCGTTCTTGAGCCGAAGGCCGATGGTTTCCGGAACTACCAGAAGACCCGCTATTCTGTATCGGCTGAGGAGCTACTTGTGGACAAGGCGCAACTGCTGACCCTGACTGCGCCTGAGATGACGGTGCTTATCGGCGGCATGCGTGTGCTGAACACCAACTACGGAGAGACCAAATACGGTGTCTTCACCACAAAACCAGAGACGCTCACAAACGACTTCTTTGTCAATCTGCTTGATATGAGGACCGGGTGGAAACCAGTCTCAAAGGATGCAGACATCTTTGAAGGACGCGATCGCAAAACAGGCGACCTCAGGTGGACCGGCACCCGTGTCGATCTCATCTTCGGATCAAATGCCCAGCTCCGGGCACTGGCCGAGGTGTATGCAAGTGAAGATGGAAAAGAGAAGTTTGTCTTAGACTTTGTGGCGGCATGGGCAAAAGTGATGGATCTGGATCGGTTTGATCTGGCGTGATTGAGGGTCAGAAGCATTGAGATAGTGGAAAACTTCTGAGGAGGATGGATCATAGAGGAACTGGAGAAAATCGCCGATAAAATGTGGATTGGATATTTGACAACAGATATCTGGCAGGAATGATTAATCCCTTTCCTTTTTTATGAATCATTGCAGGATTAAAAAACAGGATAGTCTGGACCATCTGCATTATGCAACGACACCGTGGATGAAAGCATCATTACAGGCTGCGATTGCCCGTTCTATCCCCCGATCCTTCTATCAGCCACTGCCAGACCGGCATGACATGAACCTTCATCCCATCGGGAGTGACGATCTCCTCCTCCTGGTTATAGGTGAGAATCGTGCCCTCTGAGAGAGCATGAGCCGCCATAGCCTGGGAGAGCCCTGCGATCTCACGGTCACGATCAATCGCATTCAGTTCATATGAGATCTGGAGCACATCTGTTGTGTGATCTCTCTCACGGATGATAAAATCGCATTCACCAGATTCTTTGAAGAAGAATATCTCCGCACCTCTCCTTCTCAGCTCGATGAATACCAGATTCTCTAACAAGCGGCCGGTATCCTGTGAAAAGCGGAATGCAATGGCATTTCTCATCCCGTTATCTATCACGTACAGCTTCTTCTGCCCTGCATACTGCCGTTTCAGGGAAGCATCGTATTTGTAGAGTTCAAAGACAAGATATGCTTCTTCCAGATAACCGATGTATGCCCTAACTGACATCGGACTCTTGATCTCAACTGCTTTTGCGAGTGAATTGTAACTGGCCTCCTTTCCCGCATTTGAAAAGACATACTGAACAAGCTGCTGGAATGCCTTTACCTCCCGTATACCAAACCGGGAGACAATATCGCGGTAGATGATATCATCATATGTCCGTTTCAGGTACTCCGGATCACCGAATTTCAAAAATTCGGGAAAGCCGCCCTCTTCAAGATAGCGATCAAAGGTTCTCAGGATATCGGCTTTCGTCTTCGAGGTCAGTGAACCGGCGTCTATCCCATGGAATGTAAGAAGCTCAGGGAATGAGAAAGGATAGAGTTCAATCTTTGCGTATCTGCCGGTAAGGTGTGTCCCAAGTTCTGAAGAGAGGAGGCGTGCATTTGATCCTGTCAGATAGATCTTGTACCCCTCATCATGAATGCGCCGGATAAACCGCTCCCATCCCGGGACATTCTGGATCTCATCGATAAAGATAGTCCGGGTATCTTTTGCAATCTTCTGAAAGATGATCATGAGCCGGGAGAAATCCGCGGCGCTAAAATCGATTAGCCGCTCATCATCAAAATTCATGTAATAATAGGAGTCATAGTGAGTGGCAAACTGACGCAGGAGTGTCGATTTTCCACACCGCCTCACCCCTGAGATGATAACGATCTGATCGTGCCGCATATACCTGCCGTACTCGATGGAACGGTTCACACCGGGATCCTTTGCTATGAATACCTCCTGTTGATCGAGGATGATCTCTTCAAGGGTGCGATCGGTTAACATGTATATTACCAATATTGATTTTACATCTATTTTGTATATTAGCAATATATACTTTCTGTCAACCTCACCAGAATACAATGAGCCCATTTGATGAGCCTATCCGTTCTCTCCACCCCCTCCCTTCTTCGTTAATATACTAATTAAAATACAAAACATGGAGAGTCATTCTTCTGTTCCAAAGACGATCTACCAATTATAATTAAAAGTAAATATATGGTAATTTTCGATGCAGTACTTTCATACGATAAGAAACAAGAGAGAGAATCTTGAAGAGCAAGAAATATACGCTTATCTTAATTACGTTATTAATAAATTACTTAAATTTTGATTTAAGTAACAACACCAAACCTGCAAATGGACCCCATACTTTCCTTAAACGTTTAGCTTCATTGTTTCGATAGTTTATTTTTGCCTTAGTTAATGCCATATCAACTGCCCATTTGACCTTTTCAGTTGTTTCATAAAAGTCTTCTAATTCAAATTTAGTAATAGATGCCTTTAATTCCATTTCTTTAATTTCATACTCTCGTTTTTTATTATCTGCTTCTTTTGGAGAGAGTTCGATTGTCTCAAGTTCTTTACATTTATTCATCCATTCATCTTCGAATTCAATAAATTGTAATTTCAATTGCTAACTCCTCCTCTAAAATGAATAACCACTTGTTTTTATAGACCTTTAAGATTGTTGTTAATATGATAAACCTATATAAAACGCAAGCCATAAATAAACCATAACCCCCTCCCTTTTTCTCCCATCCCCACCCATCTCTCTTTTAGATGATCGAATACGGCACGAATACCATCGGCAAATCCCTCACCGTCTTTGAGCCCGTCACCATCGGCTTTCCCTCCCGCGACTATATCGGGAAAGTTGATCACCCCGGCACCGTGATCGGCACAGGCGTGACACTCAGATCCGGCACCATCCTCTATGCCGACGTCACCCTCGGGGATCGCTGCAACACCGGCCACAATGTCCTGATCCGCGAGAAGACAACAATCGGGAATGAGACCTCGGTTGGCACCGGCACCATCATCGAGGGGAACTGTTCAATCGGATCCCACGTGAGCATCCAGAGCATGGCATTCATCCCAACCCACACAACTATCGGGGATCATGTCTTCATCGGTCCGCATGTCACCCTCACAAACGACCGCTACCCGCCATCAGGCAAACCCCGGCTTGAGGGGCCGGTGATCGAGGACTATGCAGCAATCGGGGCGGCCGCCATCATCCTCCCTGGCGTCACGATCGGACGGGGGGCGGCCGTTGCAGCGGGATCGGTTGTTACGCATGATGTACCGGCAGGGATGATGGCAGTCGGATCCCCGGCCCGGATCAAGTTGCTGCCGGAAGAGATGAAGAGGGGATAGAAGAGAATATAAGGAAACTTGTTACTTTCCGTACCGTTGATAGATTGTGCTTCTATGCCCTATTCCATCAACAAGAAGCACTTTTTCTGATTGATCAAGGAGCAGGATCACCCGGTATTCGCCAACCCTGAACTTATATTGTGGAGGATTCTTTGCTCCTTTCATCTTTTGAATATGGGCAAAAGGATCTTCCCTGATATCACCAATGGCATAAACAATCTTTTTGATGACCTCATTGGGAAGTTTAGAGAGATCTCTGTCTGCGGCTTTAGAATAATGGATTTCAAAGGTCATTTAAGGGCATATTTCTTTATAATCTCGTCTTCAGTCAGAGATTCACCCCTTCGGTATTCAGAGATGGCTTCCTTTGCCCTTTTTGCCCATCCTG
Source organism: Methanocalculus sp. (assembly GCF_029762515.1). Taxonomy (GTDB): domain Archaea; phylum Halobacteriota; class Methanomicrobia; order Methanomicrobiales; family Methanocorpusculaceae; genus Methanocalculus. The sequence continues at coordinate 9,604 of NZ_JARVGN010000020.1, forward strand.
AGCAGAGAGACGTATCCAGATCATCATGATCGTCGAGCAATTGTTCAATAACCTCCTCATACGACTCCCCTGGCCTCTTTATCTTATCCAGCCGGGTTTTTATCTCCGGTGAAACAGGGATTGAAACGCTCATATATATCCATCCTCCTCATACCATCATATATCTTTCACTTATATCAAAACTAATCGCCCAGACTTTTCCAGAACCAGATCCCACCGATCAGCTTGAATGAGAGGGGTCTCCCGCCCCCATTTTAGGGAGTACACTATGCCATATCATCGAAAAAGTGTACTCCCATGACACTTTTTCGATCCAAAAAGTGTACTCTGGCAACACTTTTATTATGTTGGAAGTGAAGAGATGACAGCATGGAGCGAAAGATATCTGCCAGGCTCAGGCAGTGGAAAGATGACCACAATCGTAAACCTCTTCTCCTGTATGGCGCCCGGCAGGTGGGAAAGACATACTCGGTTCTTGATTTTGGGAAAACACACTATGCAAATACAATCTATGTAAATTTCGAGGCAAATACAGAGGCAGCAAACATCTTTGCCCGTGATTTAAATCCGGAGAGAATTGTAAAGGAACTCTCTGCATTATATGCACAAACAATTCTTCCTTCTGATACGCTCATCTTCTTTGATGAAATCCAGGTATGCGAACGGGCACTGACATCCCTGAAATATTTCTGCGAAGATCAGGCTGACTACCACATTATCGCAGCCGGAAGCCTCCTTGGAGTTGCCCTGAACCGGGAGCAATACTCATTTCCTGTCGGAAAAGTCGAGATGCTTTCCCTCTATCCTCTGGATTTTGAAGAGTTCTTATGGGCGAATGGACGAACGGAACTTGCGGATCTGATCAGGGAGTCATACAATTCCAATACCAGAATGTCGCTGCATGAAACAGCTCTTGATCTCTTCCGGCTCTACCTTGTGGTTGGGGGGATGCCGGGTGCGGTTCTTGAATACAAGGAGCGTGAGGATATGGACTACCTTCATTCCGTCCAGAAAAATATCAGTAATGCTTATATCGCAGATATGGCAAAATACGCCGCTCCCGAAGAGACAGCTCGAATAATGGAGGTATTTCAGAGTATTCCCACACAGCTTGCAAAACCCAATAAAAAATTCCAATACCGTATCATCAAATCGGGGGCACGGGCAAATACCTATGATTCAGCACTCAACTGGCTGAAAGAATCAGGGATCATTATAATCTGCAATAAGGTCAATGAAGCTGTCCTGCCCTTAACGGTTCATCACGATCCATATTTTTTTAAGATCTACATGACCGATACCGGTCTCCTGTGTGCTCACTTCGGGCTACCTGCACATCTGATTCTGCAAAAAAGTTCACAGATGGACAGTATTAAGGGAGTCCTGACAGAAAACTATGTCTGTTTCGCACTCCGTGTAGCCGGTTATACCCCATATTACTGGGAATCAAAAGGAAATGCGGAGGTAGATTTTGTCATTCAGGGCAGATCCGGAAATATCATCCCAATTGAAGTGAAATCCTCAGGAAATGTCCGGTCAAAAAGTCTCACCCAATTTACCGAATACTATCATCCTGAATATGCCATCAGGATATCCTCAAAAAATTTTGGACTGGATAATGAGATACGATCAGTCCCTCTGTATGCAGTCCACTGTATCAGCGATTGAGGAAGATCTCCCCTCTACTCACTCACCCTTATTCCACGAGACCATCGCCGTCGTCCTGACAGATCGTTCATGGTACTTCCCCTCACTATCCTTCTCCAGCCGCTCCCTGAAGTGCCGGGTCACAAGATCGATGTCCTCAAAATCCGGTGCATGCATTGTGATCCACTGCTCTGCTGCCTCCTCAGGCGAATCGTAC
>NZ_JARVGN010000210.1 GCF_029762515.1 Methanocalculus sp.
AAGATCTTCGTCCGGGGTGCAGCAAAGAAGGTCTCCGGCGACCTCCTTCTTGGAGGTATAAAGGTTACCTACCTCTGCTCAAAATGCGTGGATAAGAAAGGAGAGTAGGCTCCTTTCAAAACATAATCGGAAGATAGATCCGATAATTTAGTTTCTGTGCTGAGAGCACACTCCGTATCTCCCATCAATAAATCCCAAAAGTATTGCAGTTTTTCAACTCTGTTAATCGCTTATCGAGTGATCAGAAGCCTGATCATTTTTGGTCAATCCAAATATCACGAAGAACATATGTCTCTCTTTTAATTTGGCAAAGGCGCAGTAAAGGCATGAAGAGTCACCTGATAGCTGTGACAGCTCCATAACGAAGATCTGATCATTTGTTACCCTGACGATCACTTTGATCGCATGAGTTTATCGTATCGAAGATCCAACAGGATTTTAAGGAGAAATCCCTGGAGATGGATAGAGAGATCCTCATGGTGATGAACGAATCAAATTTTGTACATCACGTATGCGGGAATAGTCAGACGCGAGAGAACAGGAAGAACGATTGCCTTCTGTATCCTGTTACCTGTCTGCATGGATGAGCAGAAATCATCCATCAAAATGTATGTCCCTATAATAAATTCTTCTGTATTCCCCGATAATCGGGTGATGATGCCCACTTATAACCGTCATAATTGATCGATAACGCCTGAAAATATTGGATGATCTCTCATGTTAAATTTTATTCCCAAACTCATGGTATTACCCACCACGCACGAACTTTTAGTACCCGGACCTGACGGTGTACTCCATTCCTCAGCCGGACCTGAATCGCTGTCACAGAATCCTGAACATTCTGATGTACCGTTTGATCCCCCCACCCCCCTTCTGTTTGATACCGTTCTCTTCCCGACAGATTTCTCCGGGATGAGCACCTCCATCATCTCCCAACTGGGGAAAATCCCTGGAATCAAAGACCTTATGCTCATCCATTTCCAAAATGAAACCGATAGTTCTGCAAGGCAGCAGGCTGAGCGGCAGATTGCCATCCAGAAGGAACAGCTGGGTTGTACAGGTATAAACGTGATGACGCGGGTTGATGTTGCACCCGATGGAAGTATTCCAAGAGCAATTCTTAAGGCAAACAGGACGGATAAAGCAGCTCTTATCGTGATCGGCGCACGTAAAGGAATTCTGAGTGGATCGTTGCTCGGCCGTTGTGCAACTGATGTACTTACCCGGAGCCAGTGCCATGTCCTGATTATGAGATCTGACTCCCCACGATTTTTCTCTCTGAAAAAGCCGGAAGCGGATCCCAATACTATCGTATCAAAGATCCTCTACGCAACGGATTTTTCCAGTTCAGCGGATGATGCCCTGAATGGTCTTAAGCGGATAAACGGGATCAGTGAAGTTATCCTCCTCCATGTTATCCAGAGGAACGGAATCGATCCCGGAGCACGGGAACGTAACGTGAAGGAAGTAGAAGAACGACTGAATCGTATCCATGATGATCTGAAATCCGCAGGAATTTCTTCATCTATTCGGATCCGATATGGCACTCCATCCAAACAGATCTGCATGGCTGCGGCTGAGGAGAACGCGACCATGATTTTGATGTCCCGGTATGGGCGGATGGACTATCTGATGCAGATTCCTGTCGGAAATACGACAAAAAAAGTCGCAAAAATCTCAAAAACCCCCGTCCTTGTCTTCTTTTCGGAGATCCATCTTGTCATCCGCGTCCGGGAGCTGCTCGCACATGAATTCCAGATTGCAGAAATAATATGGCTGGATTATCATCAAAATAAATCTGATCGAAATACCGATCGGATCTTCTGCGTATTTGTTGAAGATACGCCTGTTAGCGTATCCAGGTGCAAGCGCCACACAGATGGTATTGAGGTTGACGGGGTCTTCACATGGGAGGAGTTCCGGGGGAAAGGCTATGCAAGAATGGCAATGGAGGCGCTGGTCTCAGCGTGCGGGGATAACGATCTCTACATGCATGCGACCCTTCCTCTGGTAACCTTTTACAAGTCACTCGGTTTTACCCCGATCCCTGAGAAGGAGCTCCCTCCGACCATACGGGAAAGATATGCATGGGCGATCGGTGATATGGCCGGATCCGATGTATGTCCGATGAAGAGGATCAGTACTGCATAATTATTCAGGCTGATACTCTGGAAATTATAGACTCTTCGCTGACTCTTGTGGGTTTTAAAAAGGGAACGAGTCATCATCTGGTTATCAGGTGTTTGAATCATCATTAGGATCTATTCACTGGGATGTTTTTCCCCACCGCCCCGTCCCCGTCCTCACATGCTTCGCAGGGAGGTTGTACTGGGCAGCCGCAGATGCAGCGCGAGAGGGGCGGGAATGCTTCGGGGGATGTCAGAGCAGATAAACGTCCGATTCTTTTAGAATCGCCTTTCAGGTTGCTCTGATGAGCAAGAGTTTATCAGCTCTGTCATCCTGATCCGGGTCACCCCGCCCCCCGATACCCGCGCCGCACCTGCTTCAAAATACCTCCATTAAATAGCGAGGAGGCAATTAATGAGATTTCGAGGATGGCTTGAGAATAATGGAGTTCCATCCCCGGCATCTGACTATCTGAATGTTCTCAATAAAAGTTAGTATGACCGCCCGATAAGGGCAGCCTTACCCACTTTTCCGCAGACTACGCAGGTGCTCCCGCTCACCTTGGCGGCATGAGGTCCACGGAGTTCCGTTCCGAGGAGCGAGGCGTCGGTCTCAGCCTCGATCTGGTCGGCACATTCCCGCTCACCGCACCATGATCCAACGGCAACCCCGGACTCGACCGCAGATCGGATATCCGGGATGGTTCTGCAGATCGTAATCTTTCCTTCCATTGCTGACTCTGCACGGCCTGCAATCATCGTCTGGATCTGATCCAGCAGTGCCGGGACTTCTCCGGCTGATCCGATCTGCTGTTTCTGCTTGAACCGGTCAACGGCGACAATGGTTCCCGCATCGATATCTCTTGGCCCTATCTCAAGCCGGAGCGGCACCCCATGCAGCTCCCAGTGATAGTACTTCGCACCGGGTCGCATATCGCGGAGATCGAGTTCCACCCGGATGCCGAGTGCCTTCAGCTCGCCCTGGAGTGATTCTGCTGCCGCAAGCACCTCGTCTTTCCGCTTCCCGATGATGATCGGGATGATGACGACCTGCACCGGGGCAACCGAGGGTGGAAGCACAAGACCGGTATCGTCACCATGCACCGAGATAACCGAGGCGATGCACCGTTCCGATATGCCATAACAGGTCTGGTATGCGAGCTGTTGTTCCCCTTCCAGATCCTCGTAGGTGATATCGAAGGTCTTTGAGAAATGTGTCCCGAGATGGTGGGCGGTTCCGATCTGGAGGGTCTTGCCATCAGGCATGATCGTATCGACAGCGATCGTATAATCCGCACCAGGGAACTTATCCCAGTCAGGACGCTTCGAGATGAGGATCGGAACTCCGAGGGATTCATAGAACTGCGAGTACAGCCTGATCGCCTCTTCAACCTGTTCAGAAGCTTCTTCCCAGGTACAGTGGACGGTATGGGCCTCCTTGAAGGAGGTGATCTCCCTGAGCCTGATCAGCGGCCGGGTATGTTTCGTCTCATACCGGAAGGTATTCACGATCTGGTAGATTTTTAAGGGGAGATCGGCATGGGATCTCACCCAGAGGGCATACATCGGATAGATTGCAGTCTCACTTGTGGGCCTGAGTGCAAGCTTCACGTCGAGCTCAGAGAGGCCCCCGTGTGTTACCCAGTAGACCTCCTCCTCAAAGCCCTTGATATGCTCGGCTTCTTTCATGAACTCATGATCGGGGATGAGGAGCGGGAAGATCGTCTCCTGATGATCGACATCAAGGAGCGAGCGGAGTATGGCGTACGTATTCTTCCGGATCGAGAACCCAAAGGGGTACCAGACATACAGCCCCTTCACGGGATACCGGACATCCATGATCTCGGCGCGCCTGAGAATCTCATTATACCATGCACTAAAATCGGAAATCGGGGGGAGTGCATCCGTCTTATCTTC
>NZ_JARVGN010000211.1 GCF_029762515.1 Methanocalculus sp.
TTGCCAGGAGAGAGCGGGCCAAACGAATATATCCGTCTGCTTCCTCCTGTTTATTCGGCTCAGGCTCCCTTTTCCAGATTTCCATTAGATCTCAGTCCGGATTTTCCATATTCTTCGTCTGTTCCCTTCATCTTATTGGTTTTTTCAATGAGATTAGTATGTTGATGCTGTTCTCCATATAGAGGAGGTAGAAAGAATATAAATAGAAGACGACGATCGCAACGACCGAACTGTAATACCATACCATAAACTCTTTGTGGGATTTTTCACACAAGTTTTATATAGAGAAATGAAGAGGATTACATTGTAGGTGTATCTATGTCAATCAGCACATTTGCATCGGGATCCTTCGCATATGCACAGGAGGCTGTGTGGGGGAAATGGAAGCAGTGGATACTGCTTGTGGTAGCGTACCTGATTTCAACATTTACTCTGTTCCTGATACCCGTCTTCAATGGGTATATCGTTTCAATCCTGTCAGGGAAAACCCCTGCACCTGAAGTTGAGAACTGGGGTAAACTCTTTGTTGACGGATGGAAACTGAACATCATCGCTCTGATTTACATGATCCCGGTGATCATTGTCCTGATCATCTTTGGCGCAGCGACCCTCCCATTTGTAATAACCGGAGCAGCAATGGGGGATATGACCGGAGTTGTACCGGATCAGGCAATTATAGGCGCCATTGGCGAACTTATGGCAGGTTTCATGATAGCATTTGTCATCGGGATCATCATCTCATTGATCGCCTATACAGGAGTGGTGAGATTTGCCAAAACCGGAAGTATCAGCGAAGCGTTCAACTTCGGAGGCATATTCGGGCATATCGGTAAGATCGGCTGGCTTGATTACATCTTTGCCGTCATCGCCCTCTGGGTGATCATCGCCGTCTTCGCATTCATCATCGGCATCCTGAGTGCAATTCCTCTTATTGGCTGGCTCATCAGCCTCTTCCTCGGACCCCCGCTCTCCATCTTCACCTGGAGATATGTGACAATGCTGTACGAGAGTGTTCCGGCATAAATCTCTTTCCTTCTTTTTTTCAAGTGGATATCCGGGATTCAGGCATGCAGCAGAGGAGAGAGCTTTTCGCTCTTCACCCCAAATAGAAAGGCATGCAATTCTCCTTCTCAGACAGATATACAAACACCCCAAAATCCTTTCTGAACGAGTTATTCAGGGTATCCCGCGACCCATCAATCATCTCATTTGCAGGCGGGCTGCCCGATACCAATCTCATCGATCTTGATGGAATCAGGGCAGCTGCCTCCACTGTTTTCGAGGAAAAAGGACGAACAGCCCTCCAGTATACAACCACTGACGGGTACCTGCCGCTCCGGGAGTACATTGCAGAGCGTTATCAAAAGCGGCTTGGAATTCCGGCAAGCCCGGAAGAGATCCAGATAGTAAACGGCTCCCAGCAGTGTCTTGACATCATCGGGAAGATCTTCATATCAAAAGGAACGCATATCGGGATGGAATCACCTGGATATCTCGGTGCAATCGATGCCTTCTCTCTCTATGAACCACAAATCCACACCGTCCCCCTCATCGAAGGCGGTCCTGATCCCGATTCTTTTCAGGAGCTGATTGAGACCCGGCAACCCTCCTTCTTCTATGGGATTCCCAACTCCCAGAACCCATCCGGAACCAGTTACTCAAAAGATCGGAGAAAAGAACTGGCTGAGATACTGAGAGGTTCAGATTGTGCCTTCTTTGAGGATGATGCGTTTGGAGAGCTCTTCTTTGATGGGAAACCCCGCCTTCCAATGAAGCACTATCTCCCGGATCAGACGATTCTCTCGGGATCATTCTCAAAGATCATTGCACCGGGACTTCGTATTGGGTGGATCCATGCACCTGCTCCGGTTCTTGAGCGGTTCAATCATGCAAAACAGGCAGCCGATCTCCATTCCAATCTTCTCTCCCAGATGATTCTTCACGAGTACCTTCGGAGAAACGATCTTGATCATCATATCAGACAGATAACCCGCGTATATAAGGAGAAATGCAGGCATATCTGTGAGCATCTCGATTCTCTCGGGCTTGCCCATACCGAGCCCGCGGGTGGCATGTTCCTGATGGCAACACTGCCGGAAGGACTCTCCTCAATGAAGCTCTTTTCAGAAGGAGTGAAGGCAGGGGTCGCCATCCTCCCGGGGGTCCCATTTTATCCCGAAGGAGGTGGAGAAGACACCATCAGGATCAACTTCTCAAGCCCCTCGATTGATGAGATCGATTGCGGTATGGAACGGCTTGGAGCAGCGCTCAGCGCTCTCTGAAGCCGGGTTACCAAAGGTAAAATTCACGGGAGATAGCGCCTGATCCCCGCAGACTGGAAGAGAATGACCGCCGATACACCGAGTACCACAAGGAAGATCACGGTGAATGCCTCCTCCGGCGCATAGATCGTCAGGGCGGCCCCGGCAACAATCGGACCCACTGCCCCGGCTATGCTCTGTACCGTATGCAGGAAGGCACTCGCTGTTGCAGTATTTCCCGGTGGTGCCGAGGCAACTGCGATCATGTTATCAATAGTGAGCAGAATTGACATGCCGGCGGAGAAGATCATCCAGATACAGGCGATAAGAAGCGGCGTTTTCGGGAAGAGGAAGAAGATACCGCATCCGATGAGCAGAAATACCGATCCGAGAATGAAAGGAATAACAACCCCTTTTTTCGCGACAATATAACCGGCAAGGGGACCTGAGATCATATCTGTCAGGGATCCCGGCATCAGGAGAATTCCCACATAAATTGCAGAGAGGGCAAGACCGGCAGGAGATGAGATCAGGTAGGGCATCACCTGAAGAAGGATGAAGAATGAGAAGACGACAAGGAAGGCATTGATTGTGATTGCCGGGAATGGGGCTTCACGTATCATCCCCAGATCGAGGAGTGGGGAGAGCGTCTTTCTCTCATGCCTGAGAAACAGTGACAGGCAGGTGAGTGATATGAGCGTTGTAATCCAGACGGGAAGAGAGGTGATGCCATCAAGTCCAAGCCACGTTATCGCGAGCATCCCTGAGAGGATCGAAAGCGCAAAGAGCACCATACCAATGAGATCGATTGCTGCTTTCTTCCGCTCTCCATGATCAGGGATGATAAACCATGCCGAGATGATCAGGAGAAGAACGATCGGCATCATCACCAAAAAACAGGCACGCCATCCGATATGCTCGATAATAAACGCCCCTGACATGATACCGACAAAACTCCCCGCTCCATAGGTTGCAGCAAGAACCCCGATTGCGGTTGCCACCCATTCCACCGGTGTCTCCTCTGCAACGAGTGCATATGCAAGCGGTGCAACCGCAAGCCCGAGTCCCTGAAGCATACGGGAGAAGAGGAGGGTTGGCATATCAGGTGCATATCCGGCAAGCGCGATACCTGCACCATAGACGATCAGGCACGCAAGAACAATCCGGCGCTTACCGAGTATATCACCAAGAGATCCGATTGCAAGGAGGAGAACAGCACCCACAAGCATCACAGCGGGGAGTATCCAGGCGATGATAACAGAAGAAACACCAAATTCATCTTCAATCCCCGGAAACGCAGCGATGATCATCGCTTCTGTTGCCATCACTGTTGCAATGATGAGACCAAGGAGGATTAAAAGACGGTGATAGCGTTTCAGCCCGAACATGAGAGTGATCATATCAACCCTGAAAACCATGAATCTATATGGATCATAAGGCTCCCGTATCCCACCGCGATGCCTGGAACGCTGAGTACCGGGTACGGGGGAAACTCTATGGCGGAGCGCCGTTTCCACTCCCGGATCTATCAGAAGGGAGCCGGGTACTTGATATCGGGTGCGGCAATGGAAAACACCTCCATCCAATGGAGGCGCGTGGATGGAAAGTTATCGGAATCGATCATGCAGAAGAGGCAATCCGTCTCTGTCAGGATAGATCTCTTCTGTTCATAGGGGATGCCTGCAGACTTCCCTTCAAGGACCGGTCGTTTGATGCGATCATCGGAATCCATATCCTCGGACATCTCACGGAGCAGATGCGTTCCCTGCTGATCA
>NZ_JARVGN010000212.1 GCF_029762515.1 Methanocalculus sp.
AGTCTGAGCTCTTTAAGATTGAAGAGAACGTCACTGGCAGCTCCTCCCTGAGATTTAGAATTCTTTTCTCCTTTCTTTTCACTGAACTCGTTTAGATATCTAATTACATCATCTCTGCGTACCGGACCATTTTTTCCAATATAGTTAATAGCAAGGAGTATTCTAAATGGATCTGCTGTGACTCTCCGCACGTTAAAAATTCACCTCGAAATACAAGTATTATATTTATGCCTTTTCCCGGGGAACCATAAATATTTTTAAATCTCTCAAATAGCGAATTATTTTATCTGAATAAATGCAAATCTCTTAAAATATTTATGCGGTACTATATTCCCGAATGGGACGACAGGGTAGACCCAAAATATGATTTTCTCACCGATACTCATTCGGGGGAGCATAACGCAGGTCCATTGGAAAATGATGCCTACATGTGGGATCTTTTCGGTATTGATAAAGTACCTTTTGATGGACTCCTTGTATCTATCGCAACATTACAGAATAAAACAACGAAATATGCGATTATTGAGGAAAAAGGGATTCATGGCTTTTTTGGGTTACCTAAGGAATTTCCAATCATGGCCGATTGCGGGGCCTTTTCCTACATTGAGCAGGAACAACCCCCTTACAAAACAAAAGATGTGCTTAAGACCTACAGCAACCTCGATTTCAATTATGGTGTAAGCGTTGATCATCTTGTAGTAACCCAGTTTGCCGACCAGAAAGATGACCGAATGCGCATCACTTACCAGAACGGGATTGCCGCCTTTGAGGAGTGGTCCAAGCACTACAAAAAGGATTTTCAACTGATTGTGGCCATCCAGGGGGAGGATATCGCCGATTATCTTCGGATGTATAACAAATTCCTGAACAGAGGGATCACTCATCTTGCGTTTGGCGGTCTTGTCCGCACGCAAACACGGCCAATCGCCGACTTGATCGATCATCTGATCAATGAGATTTCTACCTCACCTATAAAACCAGAATATCTCCATTTCTTCGGTCTTGCACGGTCTTCACTCTTCTCAAGATTCAGGGAACTTGAAGAGCTTGGAGTGCAGGTTGCATTTGATTCTTCATCGTATCTAAGAAAGGCATGGCTTGCATCGGCGGAAAGCCAATGTAATTATATCACTAAGGAACAGGAAGGTTACACCGCCATCCGCATTCCACCTAGGCTCTCGAAACAAATGAAAGGTTCTCTGGATCAGGAGGTATTAGAGCGGTTGGGACGTTCCTGTCTTACAACGCTGAGGAAGTACGACCAAGGCGAAATTGGAATCAATGCGACTCTGGCTGAATTATCCCGTTTTATGGAGGCGACTCAGCAGCCACCAAAATTCCTTGAGTACTATCGAAGAACCCTTGCCGATAAACCCTGGAAACATTGCTCCTGTCCGATATGTTCTGAGCATGGAATTGAAGTGGTGATCTTCCGCGGGAACAACCGTAACAGGAGGCGTGGTTTTCACAACCTGCTTTCATTTCATACACTGATGCATGATGAATTAAAGTGGGGAACCATTCCAGAACTGGAAGAAAATGGGTCAAAAATCGTTTTTAACGAAATCTCTTCACTGGAGGAGTTCGAGGGCGCTCCCCGGACCTTAGTAATCACAGCATGCACGAAAAAAAAGGCCCCTATTGATCCACTCATGACCGTTCCTGCAAAGGATCTCTATCAGGGAACGATTTTCAAGAAAGTTCAGGAGTATTGCAACGGCAAAGGCTTCGATTATGTCATCATTTCAGCACGATTCGGGCTACTGCTTCCCGATGACGAGGTCTGGCTTTATGAGAAATTTCTCAAGACAAAACAGGATATTGAAGAAATCAGGCCTAGGGTCGAGAATAAATTGGCCGAAATCCTCCCCAATTATGACAGGGTGCTGGTCATTGCCGGTAAAAATTACCGAGAAGTTTTGCGAAATGTGATCGACGACCGCTTTGTCTTTGTAAAATCAAAAGGAATCGGTGATTTGATCAGCATTGTGTCGGATGCAATCCCGATCAAAGACAGAACATTGGAAGAGTTTTGTTGATAATTGGAGTTAATTATCTTTCGTTCCTGAAAAGTTGAATGAAAAAATTTGCTTATAATAACTGAATTTTAATTTAATAACTGAATTTTAATTTTTCAAGTAATATTATTGTATTGATTTAATAGATTTCTGCTTACAGGTGTTCAATTGTATTATGGAACATTATACTCACATTTGCGGGTTTTGTTGTAGAATAAAAATAATAATCTAATATAATTTTTATGGGTAACGCATTTTATATTTTTTGTTTCCTTTGATTTCTGGGCAATTACAATCCCATCTCCCATCACAGCCATTACATGTATCTTCATCAACCATTTTTTCAGGAGCATCCCACAGATCCAGATCCTTACATCTCTCTATATCACTAACTGTTTGTGAAAAATCTTCAATGGCGTTTTTTATCAGTAAATATTCTTTTTTATCAGTAAAATCGAATTTTATTACAGCTTTTTCCTGGATTTCTTCCCGACTGAGAGCAATATTTTCGGGATTCTCCAATTCATTCATAAAATACAATATACCTTTTCTGGGATAATATCCTGTTTTTTTATGGTACAATTCAGCATAAACAAGCATTTGATAGGAATATTTTTCGATTTTTAATGGTTTATTCTCAAATTTTGGATTTTTTGACGCTTTGTAATCCCATATCTCAACATTATGATAGCCCTCGGCTACTTCATCGGAACTTGTCTCTTTTAATACATCTACAATCCCTTCGAGAATAAATTCACCCATGTCACTTTGAAAAGAAAATTCGGTATCGATAATATTTGGATATAATTTCGGACCTTCTATTTCATTGAATTTTTTGATTACTTTAAGTGCATGTTTTTCTTCCTTCGCATTCATGGCCCGTATTCCCTGGCGAACAAGACTTTGATTCACAATCTCGAAATATTTTTCAACATCAATATCACTTGGAATTTTTCCTTCTTTTTCTGGAATGATTAATCCTCGATATTGCATGTGCAGTTTTTTTAATACTTGGTGAACAGCGGTCCCAAACCAAAGCTGAATATTATGAGCGGATTTATAACCTCTGTGCTTCATTAATCCATACTGTCGAGGACAAATTTTGTATGCAATTATATCTGAAGTAACACTGTAGGACCGTTTTGGGATCTCCAGTTTTTTGGGGGGAATTTTCCCTTTTAGTTCACGAAATAATCTCCATGTCATCCATTAACCTCTGTTGAGACGAATTTCTTGAATAAATTTGGGTTTTTTCCGATTACGCCAAAATTGTTGCCCATGTGCCCATCTGGTATCAGATATATCAATGCATATTTTGCTCTTGAATAAGCAACATAATAGAAACGCACTAGATCCTGTGCAGCCTTTTGATCTGGGCTAAAGTTCACAAGAAGTGGACTTATGCGATAGTCTGACAAAGATTTTTCCAAGCAGATTGCTGAACTCAATCTTGGATCATGATTGACCCCATAATAAAAAACAAAGTCAAATTCTAACCCTTTTGCCTGGTGTACAGTCATTATTGGGAATTGCCCCTCTGGCACAATCATCTCTTCATCTTCTGGATCATCCAATCCAAATGCTGAAAGAAGTCCAATTATTGAATAGTAAAATGAATCAAGCCAAATTTTACTGATTTTTCCATTCCAATTAGGTCTTGTGCTTGTGCGTAGCAATCCCCTGTTTGAACCGGGATGACGGGGCAATGGAGTTGAAGCATATGCTTCAATAATTTTTGTTAATTGGCCTAACCTATATGTTTTTTCGCCAGATTCATCTTTCCAATTTGTAAATGGTGGTAATGCCAAAATTTTCCAAAAGATCTCAAGAATTGAGACATTTAAATACTTACCTGGTGGAGCTTTTGCAATATTTTCTACTGATTTTTTAACATACACTTTTAATTCAGGCGATTCTTGAGATATTCGGTTGAACTCGTCAACCCATCCATTAACGGTGTCCGAAATACCTCTTCCATAAATGTCTTTCAATCCAAGA
>NZ_JARVGN010000213.1 GCF_029762515.1 Methanocalculus sp.
ATCGCGACCGGACATCGGCCTGGCTCGGCTCAACATATGATTCCGCAGGCTCGAGCAGCACATCATCAAAGGTGAGCGATATGGGGACATTCAACTTCTCTACAAACACTTCATCAGCTCCTGATCATTGCCAGTGCCTTCTCGACAAGTTCAGGCTGGATGGTGCAGGAGCGATCGCCTCCACAGACCATGCCCCGGACACCGATTATATCCGGGTCAATCCGCTTCAGGGGTGGGAGATCCTCAAATGCGATCGAGCCTGCAAGTGCAGTCTTCATGCCAAGCTGTCTGTTCTCCCGTGTGAAGGAGGTGAGATCAGCTTCATCCATGAATGCAAAGGTACTTTTTCCATCTTTTAGTCCTGTATCGATCATCGATACATCAACACCCTCTTCGCCGGCGATTACAGCCATATCAAAAGGAGAGATCGTCGATAGCCGCTCATAATCCGAATATGCCGCAATAACGACGGTCTTCCCGGGAAATTCGGGTTTGACAGCCTGTACAACCGCCCGGATCACCTGGCGCGCGTCATCAGGGTCAGAAAACATGAGACCTATCTTGACATAATCAGCCCCGGCACAGGCAGCCCCATATGCCGCAAGTGCGGCTGTTCCGGGCTTTGGCGCAAAATCGCCAATGGCAGCGGAGATCGGCTTTTCTCCAGCGATCTCTTTGATAGACCGGATCACCCAGGGGAAATTTGCACCAAGCGATCCTTCAGCAGGGCGTTTTACATCGACGATGTCAGCAGAAAGAGAAAGTCTGGCCTCTTCCAAAGAACTCGGGCTGACAAGTAATTCCATAGAACTTAATGATCTCCGATGATAATAGTGATTGCGTTATATCATGGAGCTCATTTGTGCAATCGATCTCAAGGGGGGCCAGGTGGTTCACGGGAGAGCAGGAAGGCGCTCGGAATATGCTCCCCTCACATGGGGCATCTCACCGACAGCAGAACCCCGGGGATATATCGAAGCGGTGCGGCCACGATCGGTCTATATTGCAGATCTTGACCGGATCGCAGGCGTGGGATCACATGACGAGACGGTGCTTGGACTCTCTGATCTCGTCTCCCGCTGCTATATTGACCGGGGGTGCCGGGGGCCGCCCGATATGCTTGATGCGCCATTCATCGAGAATGTCATCGGCACCGAGACCGCAGGAAGTGATCTCACCGGCTATTCGGGGGGATACCTGAGCGTGGATGTGAAAGACGGACGCGTCCTGCCGGGAGGGGAAGCGCCGGAAATGATCCTCTCCCGCGCAGAGGAATGGGGGTTCTCGGGCTGCATCTTCCTGCATATCTCCGCAGTGGGGGAAGAGTGTGGAATCGACCGCGCCGGGGTGGAGCGGATCCGAAAATCGACAGATCTGCCGCTCCTCTATGGGGGAGGAGTCAGGGATTGTACCGATCTCGAGACACTCGCCACAGCGGGATATGATGGGGCGATCATCGCAACCGCCATCCATACCAAAAAGGTGCCACTGGATCTCATCAGGAGGGGATCATTCTGCTGATAACAATCGAAGGAATTGACGGATCAGGGAAGAGCACCCTGGTAGAGACACTCAAATCGGAGTTGGCCGATCTGAACTGCCTCTTTACGCGTGAGCCGGGTGCCACCTGGATCGGAAAAGCGGTCAGGCAGGCGATAGCAGATGAGAGCGATCCCATATCAGAAGCCCTGCTCTTTGTTGCCGATCATGCAATGCACCTGAAGACGGTTCTTCGTCCCGCTCTTGCAGAGGGAAGAATAGTGATCTCAGACAGGTTCACGGATTCACGGTTTGCATACCAGCAGGTGACCCTTGCGGGCGTGATTCCCGATCCCCGCGGGTGGCTCACCGCCCTCCATGAGGGCTGGTCCCTCACCCCGGATCTGACATTTCTATTGGTGATCCCACCGGCTTCTGCACTTGGGAGGATCGACAGGGGCGGCAGGCGCGAGCATTTTGAGCGGGAAGAGGTGCTCGCCGCGGTCCAGCAGGAGTATCTCGCCCGTGCAGAAGCAGAGCCGGAGCGCTTTGTGCTGATTGATGCAGAAGAGGAGATGGAGGCGATCGCCTCCTTTGTTGAAGATGAGATCAGGCGTGTGTGCGGATCGCCAGCAGGGCAATCCCGACAGTAAGGAGCACCACCTCTTCCCCCTCGATTGCATAGGAGAAGACCGGGGTATATGCACCCTCGGGAACAGTGATCTCTGATCCGTTCACCATCACAGAATCGACGCCCGCTTCAAGCGCGTCAGGTGGGAGCGCCCGGATCGCCTGCATCACGGCATTTGCTTCCTTTCTGAATGTGGGCCCGATAATTCCCATATTAAAGGTGATATCCGAGAGGACGCGGTCAAGATGCGGCTCCTCCGGCTTCCACTCGATATCGGCATTCGTACATCTCCCGGCATCTCCGCCATCATCGATGCTGATGCCGGGGGTATAGATGGTCACATGCCCAAGCGGCGCATTCAGGGCAAGACCGGCTTCGTGCTTGTATTTTCTCAGTTCAGATACGACAGAGACAAGGAGATCACCGTTCTCCTCTGCCCCGGCATCCGTATAATCCAGATGAGGCCATTCCTGGTCGATGATCCGGCCTCCTGCAAGGTGGTGGAAGCACTCGCTTGCAAAGAATGGAGTATAGGGTGCAAGCAGCCGGCAGAGGGTGTCAAGTGCTGTCTTTAATGTGAAGACGGCACCTGCCCGGGATGGAAGATCTGAATAGAGCCTTCCCTTGACAAGTTCGAGATAGTTGTCTGCGAGGGATGACCATGCAAAGTCCCGGATCGCCTTCAATCCCCGATCATACTGGTATGCGTCAAGTGCATCGGTCACCTCTTCAACAGTTGCTGAGAGTCGTGAGAGGAGCCAGCGATCTGCCAGTTCTGCTGGTGATTCGGCAGATGTCGGTGCATCTTTTCTGATCTGGAGCAGAGAGAAACGGACGATATTCCACATCTTCGTCTGGAACCGGGAAGCGGCGACGACATCGTTCCAGGAGAAGGTGATGTCTGATCCCATCGCCGCCCCGACTGCTGCCCACTGGCGGAGGGCATCGACACCATAGCGATCGATCAGCTCGTCCGGGGTGATGACATTATTCCTGGACTTTGACATCTTAAATCCGTCTTCCCCAAGCACCATGCCATTGACCATGATTCCTTCCCATGGCTTCTCTCCGGTTAAGGCAACTGACCTGAGGATGGTATAGAACGCCCATGTCCTGATAATATCATGACCCTGGGGGCGGAGCTGGGTGGGATAGACAGCAGGTGTGGTCTTCCCATCCCACTTTGCAATCGCAAGCGGGGAGATGGATGAATCCATCCAGGTATCAAGAACATCCGTCTCACCGGTGAAGCTCGTTGATCCACATTTCGGACAGGGTTGTTTTGGTGAATCGACGGTCGGGTCGATGGGGAGATCTTCCGGATCGGGGAGGATCATCTCACCGCAGCCTTCACAGAACCAGACCGGGATCGGTGTTGCAAAGAGCCGCTGCCGGGAGATGCACCAGTCCCATTCCATCTGGTGCGTCCAGTTCAATAGCCGGGTCAGCATATGTTCGGGATACCAGTTGATCGCTTTGGCAGTCGAAATGATTTCATCCGGCTTCACCTTCACAAACCACTGCCGTGCCGAGAGGATCTCAATCGGAGTCTGGCACCGCCAGCAAGTGCCAACCCGCTGGGGCAGTTCCTCCTGCCGTTTCAGGATCCCGGATCCCTTCATGTCCGAGAGGATCGCTTCCCGGCACTCCTTTGCCTTCATTCCTGCATATCTTCCACAAAGGGCGGTCATAACGCCTTTCTGATCGATTGCGGATCTGAGGTCAAGATTGTGGGACTTCCACCATATAACATCCTGCTTGTCACCGAAGGTGCAGATCATCACCGCACCCGATCCAAATGCCGGATCGACTGCCTCATCCTCGATCACCGGTACCGGATGCGAAAATATCGGGACAGTGAGGGTCTTTCCCTTCAGGCCGTCATACCGGGAATCTTCAGGAT
>NZ_JARVGN010000214.1 GCF_029762515.1 Methanocalculus sp.
ATCAGATCGTCCATATGTTGCCGCTCCTTCGGAGACGACATGTTGTATTGGAGACGCCGGAGACAGCTTGTCTGAAACCTGATCCCTCATAGTGGGGAGCGGCTTTAATACCGCCGGGGTGTGGATCAGCTGCTCCTGAGCCTTCTCCGTAACAGCAGACCAGACAGTCGTCCTCACCGCATCCATCACCTGCCGCTCTGATGAGAATTTAACCTCACGCTTCGTTGGATGCACATTCACATCCACATCCCCGGGGTTAATCCGGCAGTCGATCACAGCAAACGGATATTCGCCTTTTGCAAGGCTCGTCCCAAATCCATCCCGTATTGCCCGTACAAGGGATGGCGATGCAATCTGCCGTCCATTCACCGAGATATAGATCTGATTCCTGTTTGTTCGTGATCCGAGTGGATATGCAACATATCCCACAACCGGGTTTTCACCCCTGAGCGGGGAGAGGGTGATAAGTGTGCGTGCGAGATCGCCACCAAAAAGGCTCTGGATCGTCTCCAGCAGATCCCCTCTGCCGGGAGTGGCAAACTTCTCCTTCTCCTGGTGCATCAACTGGAACGAGATCTCCGGGTGAGAGAGTGCGGATCGCTCCATCAGGTCAAAGACATGCGCAAGCTCTGTTGAGACAGTCCTGAGAAATTTCCTGCGTGCAGGAGTATTAAAGAAGAGACTCCTGACCTCGATCATGGTACCGGGTGGGGCGGCACATTCAGAGAGATCGGTGATCATCCCACCGGAGAGTGTGATTGTGATCCCGGCGATATCCTCCCGCCTCCTGCTCGTGAGTGTGACTTCTGAAACTGCCGCAATACTCGCAAGAGCCTCACCCCGGAATCCAAGAGTGCTGATCTCCGCAAGATCCCCGGCAGTTTTGATCTTGCTTGTTGCATGCTGGCGGAATGCAAGGGGTGCATCTTCCGGAGACATTCCCCTGCCATCATCGATAACAGTTATTCGCCGGATTTCCGCACTATCGCTCTTCACAAGGACACGGATGCGTGTTGCACCTGCATCGATTGCATTCTCAACAAGCTCCTTCACAACAGATGCCGGCCGCTCCACCACCTCGCCAGCGGCGATATGGGAGATTGTCTCTTCATCAAGGAGATGTATTGTCGGGTCTGCCATTTACTCACCAGCCTTCTTCTTCAGTTCTGCTAATGTGTTCAATGCTTCGATCGGGCTCATCATATCGATATCAAGGGACGAAAGCTCTGAGATTACCGGATGATTCTGTTTCTCAACTGAACCGGAATCCATCAGGAGAAGTTGTGTGTACCGGGGTTTTCGTTTTCCGGGCACCTCGCCCCGCTCCTCTTCGGCTAATGTCTCCCGGAGGATGGTGCGGGCCCGATCAAGTACCTTCCCGGGCACTCCGGCAAGGCGGGCGACATGGATACCATAGCTCCGATCAGTTGCACCGGGGATCAGCTTTCTGAGAAACGTGATCTCATCATCTGTCTCCCGCACCGCAAAATGGTAATTCCTGACCCGCTTCAACTCGGTCTCCACTTCGACAAGCCGGTGGAAGTGGGTGGCAAAGAGGGTCTTTGGACCTGATGAACGCCTGCCATGGAGGAACTCAAGAACGGATCGTGCAATGCTGTACCCGTCAACGGTGCTTGTACCCCTCCCGATCTCATCCAGGATCACAAGGCTTCTGTCGGTTACATGCCTGAGGATATATGCAAGCTCAACCATCTCCACCATGAAGGTGCTCTGCCCGCCAGCAAGATCATCTGATGCACCGACACGGGTGAATATCCGGTCAAGGAGGCCGATCTCTGCGAGATCCGCAGGGACAAAGGATCCCGACTGTGCCATGATACAGATGAGGGCAACCGAACGCATATAGGTCGATTTTCCTGCCATATTGGCACCGGTCAGGATCAGGACCTGATCGCCTTCACTATCCATTTCGGTATCATTTGGAACAAAGCCGGACTGCACACTCTCCTCGACCACCGGATGCCGCCCGCCCCGGATCACAATAGAGGAGCTGTCAGTGAGCAGGGGACGTACATAACCTCTTCTGGCGGCTACATCGGCAAAGGAGAGGAGGAGATCGATCATCCCGACAGCCCTTGCCGCTGCCTGAAGTGCAGGTACCAGCGGACGGAGTTTCCCGATCAGATCGAGGTAGAGTTCAGCCTCACGGGCAAGTGCCCGTTCATCTGCAGTCGCGATCGTCCGTTCATACTCACGGAGAGCGGGGAGTGTGAACCGCTCACCAGACGCTGTCGTCTGTTTCCTCTCATATTCCGGTGGAACACGGCTGAGGTTTGGTTTTGTCACCTCGATATAGTACCCAAAGACCTGGTTATAGGCAATCTTCAATGATTTGATCCCTGTCCGTTCGCGTTCGGACTGCTGGAGCGAGAGGATCCAGTCCCTGCCAGATCCTGCCGTATCCCTCAGCGTATCCAGATCGGAATCATAACCATTGCGTATGACACCCCCGCTCCTGACAAGAAGGGGTGGGTCGTCAGTTATTCCAGATCTGATGAGGGCAATTGTCGGATCAAAGCTCCCAATCTCCCCGGCAAGCTCTTCCATCAGGGGGGGTATTTCACCTTTGAGAGAGATGGTGATCCCCCTCACAGCATCAAGAGAAAGAGCCAGTGAGATCAGGTCACGTGGAGAGGCATTCCCGATTGCAATCCTGCCAGAGATCCGTTCAATATCACCGCATCCGGAGAGAGACTCAAGAATATCAGTTCTGGTAAGGGGTGAGTCAAGGAGCCATGCAACCAGATCGAGCCGATCATTAATGGCCTGTTTGCTGGTGAGAGGGGCTGTGATCTCAGAGGAGAGTGCCCGCCTCCCCATCGGAGTCTTTGTTGAGTCGAGGGTTAAAATCAGGGTTGCTTTTGAGCGTTCCCCCCCAATCGATCGGGTGATCTCAAGGTTTCTCTGGGTGACAGCATCCAGGATCATGCGGTCAGACGCATGCATGAGCCTGATCCCGGAGAGATGGGGGAGGGCGTTCTTCTGGGTGGCAATCGCATAGGAGAGGGCAGCACCTGCTGCTCCGACTGCAAGCGGCATCTCAACAATCCCAAAGCCTTCAAGGGTTGCCACACCAAAATGGCGGCAGAGAAGAGAGTTTGCATCTGCCACATCAAATTCTCCGGGATGACGATCTGTTACCAGAACAAAATATGATTCGAGGAGACGGAGAATCTCCGGATCTGTCCTCTCCGGAATCAGGCATTCTGCCGGGCGCTGGGACTCGATGACAGACGCAATCCCCTCGCTTCCTTCGTTTTTTGGTATCTCGCGGACGGAAAACTCGCCGGTTGTGATCTCAAGGATCGCGATACCAAAGGATTCGGCCTTCCGGTCAGGGAGGAGCGCCATCAGGTACCGGGAATCAGGAGCATCCACAATCGAGGGATCGACTGCGCATCCGGGTGTATGGACACAGACAACATCCCGCTTCACCACCCCTTTTGCCTTTTTGGGATCCTCGATCTGTTCACAGACCGCAACCCGGTACCCACGCCGGACAAGGCGGGGAATATAGGCTTCAGCTGCATGATAGGGGATGCCCGCCAGCGGAATCGGCTTCCCGGACGGATCAGTTGACCTTGAAGTAAGGACGATTCCAAGTTCACGGGCACAGATCTCCGCATCCTCGTAAAATGTCTCATAAAAGTCTCCCATACGCATAAAGAGGATACAGCCCGGGTACTGGTTCTTCATATCCTCCACCTGCTGCATGGCAGGTGTCAGCGTTCTGGGTTTTGACATGCAAGTACCTGATCTCATCTCTCTCCTGAAATAATCAACGATCGGTGATCGCAATCTTTGGATCCGATGAGAACAATTATCGCCTTTCATGGCATGAATCACCATATGGGCAGCATTGGATACTTCAGAAAAGCGATCGAGACGATGCCGCGTGACGAGCTTGATGCAGTCATCGATGAAAGAGTCAGATATACCATTCACTACGCAAATGAACATTCCCCGTTC
>NZ_JARVGN010000215.1 GCF_029762515.1 Methanocalculus sp.
GGGCGGATTTTCCGGGGCGGCCCATCCTGCCGCCGATCCGGGTTCCTGCCTTTGAACGAAGTTTGAACCCGCTCAGGTGAGCCGCACAGGGAAGGCCGTTTGTGCAATCAGGCAGGCTCTCCCAGCCGGGGCGGCGCGAGAGATCCAGGCCAAGACCAAGGCAGGCGAGGAATGAGTAGCAGGTGCGAAGAACGATCTCATCTCCCTCCACCGTATGTGGAACAAGGGTCTCCTCGATGAGGGCCTTCACCTCGGGATCATGGCGTACTCTCAGTACGCCATCTTCCATCCGTCCACGCTCCACCACAAGATCAACGAGCCGGCAGAACTCCTTCTGGGTAAGATCATCAAAATACCAGGTATAGTCGGGATGAAGATATGCACCATTCAGTGCAAAGCTGATCGCCTCCATCTCATGTGCGGGATGCCGGGGGCCGCCCTCCTGGAGCCACCACTCCTCGCAGTAGGAGGGAGGGATCAGGGGATGGTTATTCTCAAGAAACTCCCCGTAACTGATTAAGAGCTCACCCACATCAAGGATATACTCGATCTCGTTTGCAACCGCCTTTGCCTCTTTCTCGGAATCGATCCGCCGCACCTCACCTGACCTGAGCCGGACCGTCGGCCCTTCGATCGAATCGACCGGCACAATCCCGGCCGCCTTTCCGGGACGTTCCACCTTCATCTGGGTACCGGGGGAGAGATATTCTCCGAGGATGTACATCGTTGCAGGATGAAGTCCGCCTGCGGCAAGCCCGGTATTTCTCGCACGGCCGAGCCGGAGCCGGAACCCGCCTTTCCGCATCGGGTAGGCAAAGACAGGCCTGCCGGCGATGGTATCCTGGATAAACTTGTCTTTGGGCTTGATCCCCTTCACTACCTCATCATCACCTGATTTCGCACCTGAAACGAGCTGATCGAGCCATTCCCAGCCCTCCATCTTCATTTTTCTGACATTCTTCTGGACTTTCGGGGCCTTCAGGGCGAGCCCTTCTGCAATAACAAGCGCCATCCCGCCGCGGACGGCATTTGTCTCAACACGGTCAAGGTTCCGGTACCCCGAGACCTCTTCCTTCTCGGTCGGCTCGCCATCGATACAGACCGGGCAGTTCCCGATGATCAGCCGGAGCTCTGCGTCTGTCGGTGAATACTGGAGGCTCAGGATATTATTGTATTGCCTGATCTCCTCGATATATCGCTCGATCTCATTCTGGCGCGGGATATACCGGTTGATCCCAAGCGCCTGCCTCACGTAGTCGCCGACAAGCACCGAGAGTGCCTGTGCAGTACCACCGGCGGACCTGATCGGCCCGGCATAATAGATCTTGAGGTACTCGGTACCGTCATCGTTCCTGCCAAACCCCACCTTCGCAATCCCTTCCTTGGGAGCAGAGACGACACCCTCAGTCAGGAGCGCCATCGAACACCGGATCGCGTGATCAACGACCTCCTCACGCGATGTCTCGCCGAACTTCCGGGCAACAAAATCATCCCCGATCTTAAGAGCTGCTTCCTCACGGGACATCCCGGATTCAAGCTCACGGATCCGTGCCGCCACACCGGGGATCTCAAGAAGTGCTTCAACCCGATCGGCAAGATCGCTCGCGATTGGGATCTCCGGGGTTATTGCGGGATCAATACCCCGTGATCGTGCCTCCTTTGCTATCGAGAGGGCCTCCTCAAGCTGACGGTTCAGGGAAGCAAGATAGGCTTCCATCGCTGGCGACATCGCTGGAAGCTCCATGGCTCTGTTACTCCTCGTCTTCTGAAAGAAGCGTAAGTATCCCTTCTTCACCCATCCTGAAGAGGACGAGCCCGGCTGAGTTCCGAAGGAGTGGATCATCCCCCTCAGATGCCTCTTTCAATGCAGGCATTGCAGGTCCACCAATCCGGCAGAGTGCCAGTGCCGCTGCCCCGCGGACTGCGACATCATCATCCACGAGCAGCCTGACAAGGAGCGGTATTGTAGCTTCACCCATAGCCGCAATCGATGCGGTGAGATACCGCCGCACCTCGGGATCATCAGAACTCCTGATCGCCTCAAGAACCGGCTCAAATGCTGGAATACCCATCCGGGCGATTGCCCGTGCAAGGTACCACCGCATCGTCTGCGGAGCCTCTCGAAGTGCGCTCGCGATCTCCGGTACCACATCAGGGCCAAGGGCGGCAAGCGCCTCCTCTGCTGATCGCCGGGCAGCAAGATCGGGCTCACCGACCGTTTTCTTCAGTTCAAGGATCGCTATCCTACCAGTCATGGGTATCCCCGGGCCTGGGTTTTCCGATCTCTGCATCGGGCTCCACCCCCTCCTGGAAGGGAATATCCTTTATCGGGGGGGGGCCTCTTACTGCTTTCATATCTGTCTTGAGGATATTATTGAACCAGACCTCCTGCTGCGGGAAGGGGATCTGGATGCCGTTCTTCTCAAGCTCAACCTTGATCTTCCAGAGAAGCTCTGTCCGGAGCCCCCACCAGAAGAGGGATGGCGCCCAGATCTTTACCACGATATTGACACTCGATTCATCGAGCTTGTCCACATAGACAGATGGTCCGGGGCTCTTTAAGGCATACGGCTCTTTCTCGATCATCCCCTTGATGATTGCGATCGCTTTCTTTGCATCATCCTGGTACCGGATACCTATCGTGTAATCAAACCGGCGTGCCGGGTGGATCACAAGGTTTGTGATATCGCTTGTGAAGAGTTTTGAGTTTGGGACCCTGACATAGGTACCATCATATGTCCGGACAATCGTCGACATGATCTGGATCTTCTGGACTGTTGCGGTCAGCGATCCGATGGAGACATTGTCACCGATCTTGATCGGCCGCTCAAAGAGCAGGAAAATTCCAGATACCAGGTTCGCTACGATATTCTGGGTGGCAAACGCAATGGCGACTGCGATGATACCTCCTGCAACAAAGAGGCCGGAGAGATCGAAGTGGAGATAGGGGAGGATAGTGAGGATCACCACAATATAGACAAAGTATGAGACCAGGGTGATCGCGAGATCGAGATCCGATTTCGGCATCTTCTCACCCAGACTCCGTTTCAGCCACATCCTGACGATGCGCACAATAATAACACCGGCAATGGCGATGATTGCGACCCAGAGGATGTCGAGAAGGGTGATCTCCCCAAGAACAGGTGTTGAAAGCAGATCAAAGACCGACCCGGTACTTTCGACCGTATCATCAATGGCACTCATCTAGACCAGCCCCTCCTCCATTGTATAGTACGCCATATTATCAACGACAGAGAGTTTCCGGGAGTAATACAGCTCGATCGACTTCTGCATACCGGTCCGGATTGGCTTGTCCTCAAATGCGGTATAGGCAAGTTTCGGCTTGACAATCTTCAAACCGGCACTCAATGAGACGAGATCCTGATCATAATAGATCTTCATCCCATAGCTCTCAAAGACCACACGGGAGACCTCCACCCAGTTCTTTGTCGTATTCATCAGATCCAGCTCAACGACTCCATAAAGGCTTGGATCAGGATCGGGGCGCCTGAAGAAGACCTTACTCCAGTGATACCGGGTGATCACGCCGGAATCGGTCGGTCCATAGAGAGAGTACTTCTGCGGAACCCTTGAGAAGATATCAATGCACCGGTACGCATCGTTCTTCATGAGGAAGACCGCGATCTCGATCGGAAAGGTGACATAAATCCTGCGTGTTGCCTCCGGCTCGATCTCGATCGGCTCGAACCGGATCTCAAGGAACCGGGTTACCTCATCAGGCAGGTTCAAAGGCTCCACGGGGTTGATGATCACCGTCCCGGATTCAGAGGCGATGATCCGCTCCACAATCGATCCGCCGAGGTTGCGGTGGTACCGGAGAAAATCATCGTCTTTTGAGAAACAGACCTTCAGATCCTCTTTCTCGACACAATATTCATACCCGTATTTCCCGTACACAGGAGAGATCTGGTATTCCCCAGCCAATAAAGGTTACCGATAT
>NZ_JARVGN010000216.1 GCF_029762515.1 Methanocalculus sp.
GTACCCAACCGGCTTTGATGATTCCCGGATCTGTGACGATTAAAGCATGGCTGACACCGAGATTATCGAGATAGTGGACTGCCTGCATCCTTGCCCCCTCCCCGAAGATTACCTCCGGCATCACAAACTTCCTGAGCGTATCGACTGTCATCTGTAGAGCCTCCCGGATTTCTCGATCTCTATGTATCATCGGGAACGGAAAACAGTTGTGGGAAAAAGAGGCGGTACCGGGTGCGTACATGCTGATGATGGAGAGATGCTGGAACAGCCGGGTGGCGGCATCTCCCTCTGCCTGGGTGTGGGACGTGCCATGAATTGACGCGCCCGGTCTGGATGGTGTGTCCTGATGGGACAAAAGAGTGTTAAACTTTGCATTAGTTAATACTTTTCATAAAATAGGTAATACCCAACCAAGATCCTATCTCTTTTCAGGGTGATACTTCTCCAGATGCAATCCCTGCAGGCAACCTGTATCTTTCATGGCCCTTTTGTCTTTGATGAAGGGGATGCAGCCCGGATCTACCATGCGCTCCTCCCAAAGCGGTCTATTGTTGCCGGAGTGATGGGGAGGACGGCTGCTGCTGCAAGCGGCCTGCCTCTCACCTATGCCGATGTCCCTCCATCTGTGGTGATCAATGGGATGGAGGGCGTCTGTATTCTTGTCAATCGGGGGAAGACGCCCGCCTCGGGGAGGCGTTTTGGCGAGATCGTCGCCTCGCGAGTCAGGGGTGGACTGATCCATATCGAGTGTTCGGATCAGATCTGTTACCTCTGGAATAATGGGGATTCGGCAATTGCAGAGGAGATCTGCGATCAGATCGGGTACCGTCTCGTTATGTTGACCTCGTCACGGGAGGATCAGCCGGAGATGCGGAGGATCTGCGGCTGCATTCCCGGTGAGCCGGTGATGGTTGAAGGGATCACGATCGGGTATGCGACTGCGGAAGAGGCGGTCATCTCATACAAAGAGGGTATTTTGATGCCAATAAGCGGCATACGCCTGAAGCTCCATGGTATCGAGAAGCTGCATGCTGCCGGCTGCCCTCCCCTTGACCGGGCATGGTGCAAGAGCGGCTGGATCAGGACTGCTTTACCCGCAAATATCAGGCGAACCTCTCCCCCCTGCGGCAGGGTACAGACGATCGATCATACGGGGATCGCCATGTACAGGATGATCACCCCCGATACCTGTGGTATTCTCGCAATCGGGGATGATACCACTGCCGTCTGCGGCCATATCGGAGCAGTCCTTGGAATACCGGTCTTTGGGATCACTGATGGGGATGGTGATGATATTGTTCCAGAAGCCTATGCTCCCGGATCTGTTATTGTCCGTACAATCTCTGGAACTGATGATCAGATTGGGCGCGAGATTGCTGCATCCCTCCCACAGGGGGATCAGGTATGCTGGGATGAACTTGTTGCCTCCATGCTTGAAGCTTTTTCCAGTTCAATAGTCCTATGGCGGGATCTCCGATGATGCGGTGTGCGGAATGTAAAGGGAAGGGGCTCTGCGGCCTCCCGAAATGCCCGATCATGCAACGGTTCTATGCACTGACGAATGAGAAGCCGCAGTCAGAATATATGGGCCCGTCTCCATCCATCTTCATCGGAAGCAGCGGGTACCCCCGTGTTGTCGGAGGACCGCTCCTCCTCCGTGAGTCTGACACACCAACCGACTGGATCACCCGCGGCCTTGGTATGGAGGAGATCGTCGGTATCAGGTCGAAGACGATCCTGGGTTCACAGCCGGTCAAAACTGTCCTTGAGAAGGCGCAGGAAGTGGCGCTCTCCTGCAGGCCCCTTGATGTCGAGGCGAGGTTTGAAAAGCCGATCCGCTATGATCTCTCGTTTGACGGCACCGTGGCGCCGATCGGCCTCTCGGGAAAACTCTCAAAAGTCTCTGTTCTTGATAATGCCGTGGTGGAGCCTGCCGTTGATCGCTACACCTCGGATACTGATGTACGGGCAACCGAGGCGGCATCTTCACTCTTTCAGGAGGGGATCGATGTCTACCGGATCACAAGCCTCCTCACGGCAGGGCTCCTCGGCTCAAAACGGAAGTTTGTGCCGACCCGGTGGGCGATCACCGCCGTTGACGATATGGTCTCAAAGGATCTCAGGAAGCGGGTTTGCCGGCTGGTACCCCTTCAGGATATCCTCGTCCATTCTGCTCTCCTCTATGGCAACAGGATCGTTCTCCTCTTCATCCCATCCCCGGACTTTCGGTTTGAGATGATCGAGCGATGGCAGAGCAACTCCCTCTGGGGTGGAGATGAAGATGTAGTTGTGGTCGATGGAGAGAAGAAGAAGAAACAGGGGTATTCTCCGATTGCAGGCGCCTATTACTCAGCCCGCCTTGCCGTTCTCGAGCATCTGGAAAGCATTGGCAGAACCGCCCGGGTAGTGGTGATCCGGGATATTTCCGGGGATTACTGGGCGCCGCTTGGTACCTGGGTGATCCGGGAGGCAACCCGGGCCGCTCTGAAATCTCCTGCCATCCCCTGTCCCGATCTCCAATCCGGGGAGGCGATGGTCACGGCACTCCTTGGCTCATCGTTCTGGCGAAGCCGATCGGATCTGATCCGGGATCTCCGATCCCAGCGGACATTTGCCGACTTTTTCTGATATGATTTTGGGAACAAAACAATAGCTTCATTCACGATCAGGGAAGAGGTATACCTGATTAAATGCTCTTTTCCGAGTTTGCCCTCTTATGTGAGAAGATAGAAGCGCTCGCGAGCCGTCTTGAGATGCGGGATACAATCGCAGATATCCTTCCCGGCCTTGCACCTGATGATCTCCCGATCGTTGTCAGGTTCATCCGTGGTCTGATCTTTCCTGACTGGAGTTCCGCACATCTTGGGATCGGGCCAAACCTTCTCTATGATGCGGTTGCTTATGTGGCGGGCTGGAAACGGAGTGAGGTGATTGCTCTTGTCAACCGTACAGGAGACGCCGGACTGGCTGTCGAACACCTTCTCAAAGAGAAGACACAGATGAGTCTCTTTGCCGAAGAGCTCATACTCGCCGATGTATATGCGACATTTCTGAGGATGGCCGATACTGCTGGTGCACAGTCACAGAAGGAGAAATTACGGAATGCAAAGCTTCTGTATTCGAATGCATCGCCGCTTGAAGGCCGGTATCTCACCCGCCTGATGCTTGAGGAGCTCAGGATTGGTGTCGGGGAAGGAAGTGTGCGGGATGCTATTGCGATTGCCTTCTCGGTGAGCCCTGATTCTGTGAACAGGGCGCATCAGGTGATGAATGATCTCGGTGAGGTGGCAAGGATCGCGTCTGTTGATCCGGATGCCCTCCTGAATGTGAAGATCGAGCTCTTCAGGCCGGTGAAGATGATGCTCGCCCAGGCGGGATCGATTCCGGAGATGGTTGCAGGCTCAGGCGAGGTCTGTGCGGAGTACAAATATGATGGCAGCCGGTTCCAGTTTCACCGGAGAGGCGACCGTGTTGCCATCTACTCCCGGAGGCTCGAAGATCTGACCGCTGCGCTTCCTGATATTGCCGGACAACTCTCAAACGTCATCTCAGGTGATGTAATCCTTGATGGCGAGGTGGTTGCCATCAGGGATGGGAGGCCGATGCCATTCCAGACGGTGCTCAGGCGGATACGGAGGAAACATGATGTCTCTGCCCATGTGGATCAGATACAGATGATCCCCTTCGTCTTCGATATCCTCTACCGTGATGGTGTCGGGCTGATCGATCTCCCCCTTTCAGAGCGGCGCATACATCTGGAAGATGTGATGAGCGGATGCGTCGCACCGCAGATCCGATCGTCTGATCCCGACAAGCTGCTGGAATTCTATCATACGGCACTTGGAGAGGGGCACGAGGGAATCATGCTGAAAGTGCCGGGTTCCCCCTATATCCCCGGTAACCGGGGAAAGCACTGGGTGAAATGCAAGCCAGAAGTCGAGACGATCGATCTGGCGGTG
>NZ_JARVGN010000217.1 GCF_029762515.1 Methanocalculus sp.
ATAGAGGAGATTAAAGAGGACATCTGCCTTTGGTCCCCGTTGGTATTCTCTCCCGTGGAGTTGTGGCCAGAGGTCGATCATCGCCTGTTCCCAGTTCGTTGTATCTGCAAACCAGAAGAGGTAGACACAGTCTGATGATGCCCGGCACATTGCGGATAGTGCGTCTTTGATATCCGGCATCCCGAGTGAGTACGAGGCAACGACGACATCGTACTGCCCATCCAGATCAGTTGCCAGGTCGATATCCTCCCAGCGTTTCTGGATTACCTGGATATTCGAAAGCCCTTCTTCTTCAGCATATTCTGAGAGAACCGAGGTCATTCCGGGAGAGGGTTCTACTGCGGTGACATGGGCTGCAACTTTTGCAATCGGGACTGCCATCGTCCCCGGTCCGGCACCGATATCCAGCACACGGGAGCCGGAGTGGATTGGGAGACCGTCGATCACGTGCCGGATCCGATCAGGGTTCTCCCGTGACTGTTGCATAAACGATCTCGCCTTCTCTTTTGAAGCCCAGATCGAGGCACAGTCATTTGTTCCACGGCAGTTCAGATTCTCAGCATACAGTTTCTGCCAGACCAGATTCCAGTCAATCTTAGTATAATCCATTCTATCATCCTTGTACACACATTCTATGATTCAGCTTCCACTTTCGGCGATGGGTGCGGGGAAAAGTGTTCATCAGCATAGCCATGGTGGTTGCCGGTGCAGCAGCACCGTGCTGCAACACTCTGGGGCATCACCATCTGCACCCCGTTGACTGACCGGACACAACAGGTATCACGGTAGATCAGTGAGAGAATTTCTTCTGAGATTACGTCTGTTGGAGCTCCGTCAGCCACAATATCTCCATCTCCCATAACAACCACCCGATCGCAGAACCAGGCGACATGGTTGGGATCATGGCTGCAGGCAAGGATCGTCTTGCCATCCTCGGCTATATCCCGCATAATCTTCCAGATACGCATCTGGTTCTGGAAGTCAAGAGCACTTGTCGGCTCGTCAAGGAAAAGGATCGGTGTCGCTTGTGCAAGTGCACGGGCCATCAGCACCATCTGCCGCTGCCCGCCGGAGAGCTGGTTATAGGGGCGATCGGCGAGATCGCTGATCCCCAGCTCGGCAAGAGCGTCCATTGCGATCTCCTTGTCACGCCTTTTCACACCGAAAAAACCACCGAGATGGGGTGTCCTCCCCATCAGGACAACTTCGCGGACCAGGTAGGGGAATGGAGGCTTGTGTTCCTGTGGCACGTAGGCGACCACACGGGCAAGCTCTTCGATCGAGCGGGTGGTGGTATCATCACCGCACATCTTCACTGTCCCTTTTCTTGCCTGGAGAAAACGGAGGCAGCATTTGAAGAGGGTGGTCTTACCGGAACCGTTTGGACCGAAGAGGCCGCAGAGTTCGCCTTCCCCGACCGAGAATGAGACACCCGATAGGACTGGGATGGTATCGTAGTTGAAATGGATATCCTGTACATGTAACATTCTGTATCACCCAAAGATTACCCTGCCCTTATGGCGGAGCAGGTAGCAGAGATACGGAGCACCAAGGATTGAGGTGAGGATGCCGACCGGAATCTCCGCGGTTGTCAGTGTTCGTGCAAGCGTATCACAGATGATCAGGTACGTTGCGCCCATCATCAATGAAGCCGGTATCACGTACCGGTTATCCGGTCCAAGCACCATCCTCGCCGCATGGGGCATCATCAGGCCGACCCAGGCGATAATACCAACCAGTGAGACTGCAAATGCCGTGACCGCTGTTGCAAGTGCAACAACGATGAGCTTATACCGCTCGGGATTCACTCCAAGTGTCCGTGCCTCATCATCACCCATCGAGAGGATGTTTAGTTTCCACCCAAGCCCCCAGAGGATGATGAAACAGAAGAGGACAAACGGTGTCAGCATCCGGATATCACCCCAGGTGGCATAGTAGAATCCTCCCATCAGCCAGAAGACGATCTCACGGAGGGCGGTATCAGTTGAGATGTACTTCAACAGCGAGACAAGGGCCGAGAAGATCGAGCCGATGATGACACCGGCAAGGATCAGGGTTACAATCGGGGTCTCGCCACGAACCCGTGCAAGCATATAGGCGAATATCACCGCGAGTGCACCAAAGATGAAGGCTGAGATCTGGATCGAGAAGAAGATGTGAGGAAACACAATCCCAAGTGCTGCTCCAAAGGCGGCTCCCGATGAAACACCAAGGATATAGGGTTCTACAAGCGGGTTTCTGAAGACCCCCTGGAAGACCGCACCCGCAATTGCAAGAGCACCTCCGACTGAGATCGCCAGGATGATCCTCGGTACACGGATATCCCAGATAATGGTGTTGTGAAGTCTTGGAAGGGCAGAGGTATCACCAAAAGTGAGGTGTGTCAGGATTGTCTGGTAGACTGCGGCAATTGAGATGTCATAGGCTCCCATCACAACAGCGATACACGCAGTGATGAAGAGGAGTATGGATAGTACGATCAGGATACCGATCTTTCTGCCTTCTCCAAAGCCTTCAACCGGATCATATCCCAGTGTCGTGAGGATATCTTTGAAGCTTCTTCGTTCATGCATAGGTTTCACTCAGATCCATAAGGGATATCCTGTTGTTTAGTAACATGAATATATAAAATAGTGTGATCTGATTTGATCTTATGAGATTTTTATCACTAAAAATACAAATAATAATCTTTTTTATACACCAAGATCTTATTAAGATCATGAAAGGTTGTAACTATATCAAAAGATATGCTCTTCTCTTCATACTCATCCCGGGAATGATCCTCATCTCAGGGTGTGCGGGTACAATGGAGAATACCGGAGTGCAGGAGACATCAGGCACCCGGACAATCACTGACATGCATGGGAGGACAGTCGATATTCCACTGAAGATCGAGCGTGTTGTGGCAATCGACGATGGGTTCGTCGAGGGGCTGATGTACCGGTTCGGGTTAGAAGATCAGATCGTCGGAATTGGCGGAGAATGGGTGAAAGATTACACCTACAGCTTTGAGACAACTGACGGCAGCACATATGAATACATGAAAGGTATGAATCCGGTCAGGTACCTGATTCCCGAACTAGCAGATCTCCCAGTCCTTGTAACGACCGGGACTGCAATGAATTATGAGACACTTGCCTCCCTTGATCCGGATGTTCTCTTCCTCCGTGCAGGTGCTTCTGCATTCAGGGCAGGATCAGATGACAACCTCCAGTTGACCATCCAGACGATCGAATCACTTGGGATACCCCTTGTCATCCTCGTTGGTCCGCCATACCAGGATGAGCCGACCGTCGATCAGATCACCGAAGAGATCCGCCTCGTTGGCGATGTCTTCTCACGAAAGAAGGATGCGGATACCCTGGCCAGGTACATTGACGGGCAGATAGCAATGATCCGCGAACGAACACGCGACATCCCGGAAGAAGAGAAACCAAAAGTGATGCAGCTTGGACTCTCGCCCCGTGCCCGGCAGGGAGGGGGAGCTGCGATGGCATGGGGTGGTGATACCATCGAATCCCACTTCATTGAGGAGATTGCAAATGCCAGGAATGCATACAAGGGTTCTGGAGCATTTGTTGTCATTTCGACGGAGCAGATCCTGACGATTGATCCGGATGTGATCGTCCTTCCAACCGCACAGGGATACCATCCTGCAACTGAACTCTATACTGCTCCCTATTATCAGAACCTTCAGGAGCTGACAGCCGTTAAGAATCAGCGTGTCTATGCCCTTCCCTGGACGCCATTCAACTGGGCAAAACGTCTGGAATACCCAATTGAGGCGATGGTAATCGCAAAGGCAGCATATCCCGATCGGTTCTCCGATATCAACGTCGGCGAATGGACACTGGACTTCTATCAGCAGGTGTATCTGGTCGATGAGGCAACTGCACGCGAGCTGCGTTCAACACAATGGCTTGACTGGATGGAAGAGAAAGGGTTTTAATTCT
>NZ_JARVGN010000218.1 GCF_029762515.1 Methanocalculus sp.
GATACCGGGGAAGGCTGGGGCTGGGTTGGTGCAATAGGCTGCAGGTTTGCATGGAGTTTTACCGTCTCTCCTGCTGCAGGCCAGTCAGTGATCTGGCTGGTAAAGTCTGAGTATCCTGCCTTTGAAACCCGGAATGTCTGGTAGGGGGTGGCTGTCGCATAGACCTGCACGGTCAGCTCGCCATTTGTAATCGTGCCTTTGAGATCATTGTCAAAGTAGACATTTGCGCCATCCACATTTGCATAGATGGTGTACCAGCCGATGCTTCCACCGATCGGTGCGGGCTCCGGGGTTGGCTGGGCAGGCTGCAGGGTGGCATACAGGTCAACAGTCTCACCCATTGCGGGATAATGGGTAATCTGTCCGGTATAGGGTGTATAGCCATCCTTTGTCACCATGAAGTAGGTGACCGGGGTGC
Source organism: Methanocalculus sp. (assembly GCF_029762515.1). Classification (GTDB taxonomy): domain Archaea; phylum Halobacteriota; class Methanomicrobia; order Methanomicrobiales; family Methanocorpusculaceae; genus Methanocalculus. The sequence continues at coordinate 419 of NZ_JARVGN010000218.1, forward strand.
CGGTGGTGTAGTACTCAACATAGAGTTTCTGATCTACGGTCTGCCCCTTGTATTCTCCTCCAAAATAGACGTCGGCTCCATCAACATTGCTGTGGATAAGGAACCATGCCTTGTCTCCCCCTACCATCGCCGAGGCGGCGGGGAGGATCACCGCGATTGCGATGATTAATGCCAGGAAATGTTTGATTGTAACCATTGGAATTCCCATCTTTTCAGAAGGTGTTAATTATATAAAAAATATGGCGTCGAAATGCTTATGCCGGGCTGAAGGCGACTCATAAAGGATGAATTATATAGAGCGCCTGAAGCTGGATTCAGATCAGGCAAACCCGTTTTTTAAGATGATGGGAGTCAATGTCATCTCATTTGCCGAGGGTCACGCGGAACTGTCTATGGAGATTGTGCAGACGATGCATAATGGTGTCGGATGGCTCCAGGGAGGCATATTCGTTGCACTTGCCGATGAAGCGATGGCGCTTGCCCTCTATACGGTGCTTAACCAGACCGAAGGGATCGCCACCATCTCCGAATCAACCAGTTTCCTCCGTGGAGCACGGGATGGAACAATTGTTGCGCGCGGATGGGTGGTCAGGCGTGGACGGCGGGTCGCTTTTACAGAAGCTGAAGTCCGAAGAGGCGATGGATCGGGAGAAGTTCTTGCCAGGACGACCGCATCCTTTGCGATCGTTTCAAAAAACTGACCGTCCGGGTATCCCCTCCATTACCAACCGATGCGAAGGATAATAGTTTGAGAAAAGAGACGGATCTTAAGCGGGGGTCTATCTTGAAATATATTGTTGTTACCGGAGGGGTGATGAGTGGCCTTGGAAAAGGTATCACTGCTGCCTCAATTGGACGTATCCTGAAGAACCGTGGTTATATCGTAACTGCGGTGAAGATCGATCCATACCTCAATATCGATGCGGGCACGATGAATCCTGCACAGCATGGCGAGGTTTTTGTGCTCCGTGACGGCGCGGAGGTCGATCTTGATCTTGGGAACTATGAACGGTTCATGGATATCGAGCTCACCTCAGATCATAATATCACCACCGGAAAGATCTACCGGACCGTCATCGATAAGGAGCGGCATGGGGATTATCTCGGGGAGACGGTCCAGATCATCCCCCACATAACCGATATGATCAAGTGCCTGATCAGATCAGCTGCTGAAAACTGGAGGACAAACGGCGATCCGGCAGATGTCTGTATCGTCGAGGTTGGCGGAACTGTCGGCGATATCGAGAGCATGCCGTTTCTGGAGGCAGTTCGTCAGATGCATGGCGAGTCTGCACCCGGCGACTTTATCCTCGTCCATGTCACGCTCATCCCCGCAGATTCGATGGGTGACCTGAAGACAAAGCCGACCCAGCACTCGGTGAAGGCGCTCAGGGAGCTCGGGCTGTATCCTGATGTCATCGTCGGCAGAAGCGAGCTGCCTGTCGGAGCCCATACGAAGAGAAAGATCTCGGCCTTCTGCGATGTACCGGAACGGGCGGTGATCAGTGCCACAACGGCCCCCGATACCTATCATGTCCCGATGGAGCTTGAGAAAGAGGGGCTTGCTGATGTCCTGATGGATCTCCTCCAGCTGGATGTGCATACTCTCTCAACTGACTGGTACAGGGTTGTGACCAAAGAATATACCAGCAGAATCACCGTTGCCATCGTCACCAAGTACGGGGTTGAGGATGTCTATATGAGCATCAAGGAGGCGCTGAAGCATGCAGGGCGCTCCCTCTCGACTGAAGTGAATATCAGGTGGATCGATGCCGAGGATTGTGAGGATTCCGCCTTCAACGAGGTTGACGGTATCCTGATCCCCGGCGGATTCGGGACACGCGGCATCGAAGGAAAGATCTCCGCGATCCGGTGCGCCCGCGAGAAGAAGATCCCTCTCCTCGGCCTCTGCCTCGGCTTCCAGCTGGCAGTCGTCGAATACGCCCGGAATATCGCAGGGTTCAGTGATGCGATCAGCGCGGAGATTGGAGATGGCACTCATGTGATCATGATCCTCCCCGAACAGGAGGATGAAGTTGATCTCGGTGGAACGATGCGGCTTGGAGACTATCCGGTTACGATCACTCCGGGTACAATTGCGGATCGGATCTATAAGGCACCTGAAGTGATCGAGCGGCACCGCCACCGTTATGAGGTGAACCCGGAGTATATACCGGTGCTTGAAGAACATGGCCTCATCTTCTCGGGAAGGAACGGGAACCGGATGGAGATTTTGGAGATATCAGATCATCCGTTCTTCTTTGCGACCCAGTTCCATCCCGAGTTCAGGTCACGTCCGACACGGCCATCCCCCCCGTTCCTCGGGTTCGTTACAGCATGTAAAACCGGAAAAAAGACAACATAGGTGACAACCATGGTAAATGCACAGAAATTCATTGAAGAAGCAGTTGAGGAGATAAAAGTAGCAGCAGCGGATGGCCATGTTGTCATGGCGCTCTCAGGCGGTGTCGACAGCTCGGTCTGTGCAGCTCTTGCAGCACGGGCAATCGGCGATCGGCTGATCCCGATCTACGTGGATACCGGCCTGATGAGGAAGGGCGAGAGTGCCCGGATAAAGCAGCTCTTTGGCTCAATCAATCTCAAGACCGTGGATGCCGCAGCTGAGTTCTTCACCTCCCTCAAAGGGATCATTGATCCCGAAGAGAAGAGGAAGGCGATTGGAGAGCGGTTCATCAGGATATTCGAGCATGAGGCAAAGGAGACCGGGGCCGAATATCTCCTTCAGGGAACCATCTATCCCGACAGAATCGAGAGCGAGGGCGGGATAAAAAGCCACCATAATGTCGGAGGAATGCCGCTTGACATCACATTCAAGGGAGTTCTTGAGCCGCTCCGGGACTTATACAAGGATGAGGTCAGGGTCGTTGCAGGTGCGCTTGGCCTGCCGCCTGAGATCCAGCACAGGATGCCGTTCCCGGGACCGGGCCTTGCAGTCAGGGTGCTCGGGGAGGTAACGCCAGAGAAGGTTGCGATTGTCAGGGAAGCAAACAATATCGTCGAGGAGGAGCTGATCGAGACCTACTCTCCATGGCAGTGCTTTGCCGCCCTCATCGGCCTTGGAACCGGTGTGAAAGGCGATGTAAGGCTCCATGGCTGGATCGTCTCTGTGCGTGCGGTAAACTCCCGCGACGGCATGACCGCAGATCCCCTCCGCCTTCCCTATGAGACCCTTGATCGGATTGCATCCCGTATCACCTCGGAGATCCCCGGTGTGGCACGGGTTGTCTACGATGTAACCCCAAAACCCCCTGCAACAATAGAATATGAGTGATGAATATGACTGATTACAAGAGTCTTGATGCCAGGTACTACATGCCTGCCTTCTCCCGGACGATGATGATCCGGCGTGGGAAGGGATGTACTGTCTGGGATGCTGATGGACGTGAGTATCTCGATTGTGTGGCAGGTATTGCCGTCTGTAGCACCGGCCATTGCCATGACCATGTCGTAGAGGCGATCTGCCGGCAGGCAAAGGAGCTGATCCACTGCTCAAACCTCTACTATGTTCCCGGA
>NZ_JARVGN010000219.1 GCF_029762515.1 Methanocalculus sp.
TCAGGATCGGATAATTGGCTTTCTGAAGAGACGGGGAGGCAAATGCACCCGATCGGATTTGTTGCGACACCTTCACCGAAAATCAAGCGATGTTACGCCGGAGATCAACAGTCTGATCGAATCGGAAGAGATCGAATCCAGAGAGGCAAAGAGCAGTAAGGGGAGGCTGGAGATATGGTATCTTCTAAAATAATTATCAAAATATTCATAATAAACAAAATAATCAAAATTCACAAAGTTCCCTTTTTCTTTTGGGGATCTTTTTCGAGAGATAACTTTGTGAACTTTGATCATTCAGTGAATCCGGGGAATTTTGATCAAAAGAACAGACAGACAACACCCGGATTCAGGACGACGAACTTTCAGGATCACAGGGGGAGCGGATAGCATGATCTCCCAGATCACTATCCCGGAATCCGTGAGGGTAAAGGCCCGAATCGAACCGGGAGTATATTCTCTCAAATATCTGATAGATCGTATTGAAGAATCAAACGAAAAATCAGGGATAAAAGAGAATCCAGATATCAGAACAATATATTTAAGTGAAGGTAGAGATAGATAAATAATTATAATTATTTAATGGGGGATGAATGTATGAAAGATATACAGGATTGGAGAAGGCCCGTTAGTATCAGCATGCCTTGTGAGAAAATCAGGGCGGTTGATGAAGCACGCGGACAGATCAGCCGATCACAGTGGATCACGAACGCGATCGATGCAGCGCTGACGGAAGAGGACGAGAGAATTATTTTTGAATGAAGGGGCGATTTGAATGTTAAACGGAATTATCAACAGACTGAAGCCGACTATGCAGGTATTCAGCGGAGAGACACAGCCGATCGAGTGCAAGCCAGGAGACACCCGGAAGGTATGTCAGATGAGAGCGGAGAATATCGCAAAAACAGAGGATCAACTTCTGAAAGAGATCGAGGTGGAGTTCAATAAACTATCACCCGGTGACCAGCAGGCGGTGAAAGACGCATTTGCACAGGAGACGGCAAAGATGAAGTTGCGGAACATGGAGAGGCTTGACAAAGAGCTGGCACAAGTCAAGGCGGAAGAGTTTAACCGGCAACTGATGGCAGAGGCACAAGAACAGTATGACCTTGAAACTAAATACGGATTGCGTTTTATGGGTGAATCCACGCAGAGCAGGAAAGTTACGAGTCATACTTTCACAGCGAAACAACAGATGCAGGGTGATTTCGAATGATGCCCGAAGCAAGGGACGTAAACCCGATCGCCGGATGCCTTACCCCACACGAGGAAATCAGAATCCTTGCAGAAGCGGCGGGTATCGACCTTAACGAGGCGGTTGCCAAACGCCGTGCCAAACTCCAGGAGGAGGCAGCCGAAAAGGAACGCATTAAGGCAGAGCAGGCGCGAATGGTCGAGGAAGCCCGAAAGGCACGCGAACAGAAGACCTTCGAAGAAGGCATACGAGCCGGGTTTATTCTGGGAACCATCGACGGCAAAATTATCAAGACGGTTCCATTCTGTAAAGACGGCGGGGAACTGGGAGATATGCAGGCACTCTATCATCAGAGCGGCACAGCACGATCGCGCCTCACCAATGGGCGGCACGGATTCATGGCGATGGTGCAGGCGTTCGAAGGGACGTTCTCAATCCCTTGCACCTGCGAGCAGGGATCGCACGTGATCCGGTTGTTCATCAGCGGTGAAAAATAACGCTGATAAGGGGGTATTTAAGATGCCAATTGATATCGAAACGGAGAACCTGAATACTTTGGATCGTGAAGCGGTGCTTAATATGGCTTCCGTTATCACGAAAAAAAGTTATATGAGGTTGCATCAGCGATTCCGACCGGGAAAACACGATGCTGAAATGCTGGCATTTATCCGGACATTTAACAATTCCGTCGCCGTGATTGCTTCATTGATTAAGGATCAGGAGAACGAAAAACTCGCAGAACGGATGACTGCCATTGAAGAGAAGTTGATGGAGATGGGACGATGACGATCGGGCCACTGATAACGAGACTTCGGAAGGCAGAAGAGAGAGTCACCCCGGATGAGGAAGGCCCGATCGCACTTGTCAGTCACAGGGCGATATATGAGGGAGACGAGATACCGGAAGGGGCAACCTTGTATGCCACAGAAGCAGAGGCGATCGAAGCCTTCACCGAGAGACGGGCGGGCTCAAGACCTGTGATCGCGATCGGGATCGCTGATTTCAGCATTAATGCAGGAGAGCCGATCGGATGGGTCAGTGAGAGCACAACAGATCCAGATCGTGCAAGTGTGATCGTTCATGACGACATACCCCGGCGGAACCGATGATGGATGAGGATCGGGTATTTGAACTTTCTTTAGAAGTTGCCCGGTATATTCAGAAAACCAACGAGCGGATCAGGGAACTTGAGCAGCGGATAGACGCGCTTGAGAACCCTTCACCGGATATTTCATATTCGTGACAGGGGCCGATGACGGCGGCGGGGAGACACGCCAGAGGCTTTACTGGTATTCCATCCCAAACTCTCTTTTTTTCAAGGTATAAACCTCCAGCACCATTGAGATCCGCCTTCTAATGGCGTCTGTGTGGGTGTATGGTGGCGATTTGAGCAGCACCGCTCTTAACAGTCTCATAACATCGTCATAACATTGTTAAGACGAGAAGATCGGGAAAGCATTACTCAGCAAGGAAGAAAAGGGAGGGGAGACCCGAAAAACGGGATCAAAATGATCCCGTTAATCCAGAACGCACCGCAGAGAAGATCGGGAAAGAGCAGGGGGCGCCGACCGGTAACATCAACGCATCAAAACAAAGAGCAAACACTTTGCCTTTTGAATCTACGAACACCGCCGAACGCATCGGGGAACAGTTCGGAGTATCACACCTGCTCCACGCAGCAGGAGATCGCGGATGCGGTGGGTACAACCAAGGAAACCATCAGCCAGAGGATGAAAGTTTGTCAGGATTTAGACAGGTGTCCGAAATCTGACAAACTTTCCGCGATGTTCGAGGACGATGGCTTCTCAATACCTCATCTTCATATCAGCGATTTAAGGCAGTCTGTATTTATGGGTATATGAGCACAAGGGAACACCTGAGAAAGTGCCTCATATCGACAGTGTGAAGGCGGGCATCGGGTTGAATATGGAAAACATTAATAAAGGCAAAGCACAGAAGGGAACAATTAGAAAATGCGAGGGACCGGATTCGAACCGGCGAACCCCTACGAGATAAGGCCCTCAACCTTACGCCTTTGACCTGGCTCGGCAACCCTCGCAACCTATGAATATTATTTCTTTTGTCAATCGGAGCATTTAGCGCCCTATTTCGAAGGATACCCTCAAGCTAGCGCCTTTGACCTGGCTCGGCAACCCTCGCTCGGTTGACTTAAACAAATACGATGCTATCCTTAAAAATGCTATCGATCTCGTTTTCCAAGCGGAGAGGGGATATTCATCCCGGTTGATTGAACAATCCTTCATTTCCCTGCCCCATCTCTGGCAACCATGTATACTGATACACACTATCCTGCATCATTATACATCGCATCCTTTTTCCGTCATGACACCAACAATCAGGTGACTATGTGGTACGATATCGTTGATGCCTTCTCAGATTCCCCGTCACAACTCCGCGTTGTCAGATTTCTCCTCGAAAACGGGTTTGGAGTCAATGAATCGGGGAAGGTCACCGCAAACGGGATCGAGATGCCCGCCACCCAGGTAGCGCGTGCAATAGGTGTTGACAGGCGTGTCGTCGACACCACCGCCCGCAGTATCCTCGATCACGAGACCCTGCGCCAGGTCTTCTGTAACATCCGCGTGACACCGGATCTCTCGCAGGTTGCAGAAGTGCTCGGACTCGCAATCATTACCCTCATCCCAAAGAACGCTTCAGACAAACATATTGTTGCATCG
>NZ_JARVGN010000021.1 GCF_029762515.1 Methanocalculus sp.
AGGTTGTCGATGACATCAAATCTTCAGCGTACTCAGTGACACTATCAAGCCCGATTGACTACAGCAGGACAATTCTCTACCCGGAGAAAGATTACTTCATCATAATCGACAGGCTTGAAGGGAGCGAGTCCTGGATATACAGGAACGTCTTTAGACCGGCGAGTCTCAATATCAATCCCTCTACAGATAGGGATGAAGCCAGTGTTGGTCATGTGAATGGAGAACTTTGGTTTGGTGATATCTCATATGACTGGCTTTCCCTGCCCTATAATGTTGAAACAGCAACCGGAATCATCTCTAATGATTTCAACTGGCAAACAACGAATCCATATGGAAACGACATCCTTTTCCACCTCTACACAGCACCGGCGTCGGAAATCATCGTATCAAAGCGCGTAGGAAGAGTAGGTGGATATAATGTTGCGAACGAGGTATTCAGTCCCAATATCTACTTCAGGAGTGAACCGATGGAGAACCAGTATCGAGTGGTGGCTCTGTTATCTCGCTATATAGATGAAGAAGAGAAAAAAGCTGAGGAAATTTCAGTAACAGGGAATGGAAATGCGATAAAAGTGATATCAACTGAATACATTGATTATACTTATACAGGAAAAGGCCATTCTACATTCGAATCAATTGCCACAGATGCAGATACTGTTTATATGCGAATGATGAACAGTTCTGATGATCTCTCCCTTACCATGATCGGGGGTACATTCGTGCGAGATGAATCAGGTACATTCTTACAGTCTTCAGAGGAGATTGGATATTTGACACTTCAACAGGAGGAAATGAAAACACAAATCAATCTGAAAATTTGTTCCGGCGCTACAATAGCACTTCGTATGTATGGATTTCACGTTAATGAGGTTCTGAAAGACGGGGTTTCATTCTCTTACTGGTCACAGGATGAGAACAGTGATGTCCTTATTATTAATTCAGCTCAGGGCGAACACACGTATGAAATACATTATACAGAGGATCATCCCACCCCTACAGTCACCGGGGACCTCAATAACAATGGGGAGGTCGATATCGGTGATGTCATGATGGTTAGTTATATGGTCGCCGGTCTGATAGAGGAAGATCTAAGTGCAGACTTCAATGGAAATGGATATGTCGATGTCGGAGATGCTGCAAAGATAAACAGATTCTTCCTGGGGCTGGTTGAGGAATTATGAATATTCTTGGAATTTTTGGATAATAACACAATATATGTCATGACGTGACAATTATACAACATATCCTTGAGGATCATGTCTCAAATACACCCTTTCATATATCTTAATATCCTCACGTGTCTTCAACAATTAATCGATTCCTTGAATCCTACCCTACATCGAAAACCGGAAAAAATTTCAACTTCAGAAGTACAGCTTAACAGGCTTTCAGATGATTGAGAATGAGTGCGACGGGGATGTGTACCGCTTATTAAAGGTTGCTGTGATTGTTGCTACAATGCTTGGAGTGCTGACCGTTGCATTTTTTCTAATTTTCGCCGATGAACCGTATACAGCATTATATCTCATACCTGATCCCTCCCCATACACGATCGATAATGGAAATATTTTCTTTACCTATGGCCTGACCAATTATGAACGGGGAAATACGGTATATACACTGGATTTTTATGTTGGCACTGTACTCTATCACACTGAAACATTCTCGATGAGATCGGGTGATAACTTCGAGGGCCAAGGGATAATCGCACTCCCTATCGATGCCAGTCTTCCGCTTAAGGTAAGATTGGACCTGAAAGCCGACAGCGGGAGCACCGAAAGCGTGCATTTCTGGGTCTGGGATCAGACAGGTTAAGAGATTTGTATAAGCATGGCATCAAACCTGACTCAGAAGAGTTCCTGATATTTCGGCTATAAAAAATTAAGGAAAACGTTGGGAAACCGAAATTCTCTCTGATACATTCTACACAGAATTTAGAAGGCAGGAATCTTGCAACATATGATTTTCATGACATAATGTGTCACATTCATTTTTTTACATCAGTAGAATTGACGAGGATCTCGCCGCAAAGATCACATATTTATGGTTCAGAATGGACAAAAACGATTTAAATAGTGATCATAAAGGGATGTTAAAGATGGTGATCTTCTTTGGATCGTCTCAACAATATCTATCTAAACTCCTCATCAATCCTTTATTGTGCCCCTTTACTATACATTCGATTGTTTCCGGTAAACCGATAGAGCTCTGATCAGAGAATATCGTAGATGAGGTGGTGGAGAGCATAGACCCTGCCTCTCACCTCCATCGTGAAGGCCTGCTTTAAATATCCGGCTTTCTCGACGGTGACCCTGTAGCTACCACGCGACAATTCAGCTTGCACCTTGCCATTTACATCCGTCTCGAACGGGATGGGGAATCCTTCAAAGGTAACATAGGCATTACTGATAGGTTTCCCATCTTCTCCGCGGACGGTTATCGACACCTTATGTTCGATTACGTATTCGGGCACGTCAACAATAAATTTCTTCCTCTGGGTTTCAGGCTCGATCGTTATTGTTCGCGTTTCATGCGGAGCGAAATCGGCAGATGCGTAGATGATGACGGAGTCGCCTGAATTGCGTAAATTCGCAACATTACCACCTGTGACCCGATATTCCGCTTCCTCAAGCAAGGGCATTACAACTCTTAACGTCACACCGGAGACTGGTTCAGGGTTGCTGTTCCTAACGTTGATGAATGCACTATCCAGCTCATGAGAAGCGGTGAATGAGACCTTTTGCATCTTCCGGTAATGATCTGCGATGGCTTCCGGCGTCGTTGTCGTCAATCCCCTCTTAATGGCATAGTCAAAGAGATCATTAAACATCCCATTATATTCGGGTTTTTCAATATCCATAGCCCTGAAAACGAAGAGTGCCATGTCGTTGTTCTCTGCGACACTATCGATTACTGCCTTCCACTTCTGAAATACACCCTCGGGTTCCTCTGTTGACAAAGATGTACTCGGTGGATTTGATACTGGAAGCATGACAAGATCTGTTGCGCTACCCTGATAGGACGCCATCTGGGGATGGCGGAAACCCTCATCCCAGAGAATACCGAGGTAAGGAGGACTAATACTGTCGGTGATTAAATAGGACACACCTTTATCGGCCTGCATTTTAATTGCCGATAAATCATACCTCGTTGTGTAGATGGAATTTTCTACGATTGCCATAGGGATGACACCATCAGCATAGGGGTGCAGTTCGATTCTACGCTGATCTTCCACCCTGCGTCTTGCAGTTCCTTCATCACCGATAGAAATGTACTGTACAAATTTCAAGGATGCACCCGGTGCAAGTGATCTCAAAGTCTCACGCTTTATTTGTAATAAACAATAGTCATTATATCGTACTGAACCGGAATAAAATAAATCTAAGGGATATGGCGAATCAGGGAGGTACTCGATATATATCCCCGAGTGGTCATTTTGCAGATAGATACCGTGGAATTTCTCATTAAGATTTGAACCATCTTCCGATGGATATACCCTTTTCACAATTCGCCCACCGTCACCAAAAAGTACATATTCTGTGATGGGACTGAAGAAACGGGTGGTTTGGGACACCTGCATCCCGGATAAGGCATCCGACCAATCATTAGAAACTACAGTTTCGCACCGAATGGTATTTTGATAGAAAGAATATGTCACATCAACCGTTCCAATAACGTTCCCAGTTGCATTCTGAAGAAAACGTGTGTAAACAATGCTATTTCCATCCACGTTTGCGGAGAATGGTATCTCAAATATATTATGCCCAGTTCTTTCACCATCAGCAGAAGTTGTCGTTATAAAATCCAATATATGTCCTTCATCAAGGTAATTCGTCTTTTTTGTCCCGATATACGTAATTTGCGGTGAGACGGCACTGAGGGTGATTTTATAGCTGTCCGATTCTACAATAAAATCAGATCCACTCTGTAGCATTGTAATATCCTCGCCAATGTATCCCCCATCAATAAACTGTTGAGCAGAAGAAACACTGCGGTATATGCCAAAATCTCTGCCAGAATATATCCTGTCAACCGCAGTATTGGCATTGACATGCATCTCCGATTGATCTCCTCCAAGATTTGCAGCGATTTTATCAGAAATGAGGATGTATTTAATTCCCAAGTTTGAAGAAAGTTTCTGGGCTGCCTGTTCGCTACCTCCAAAATAACAGTTTCTTAACAGATTCTGGTAGTTTTTTAACTCACCACCGTAGCTCAGATGATATATATCATTCTTTTCAGTAAAGATGGGCGTTGTTCGCAACCCATAGCCCGAAACACCCTCATCAAAGTTGCCAATATTACTCAGCCATTTCATACCATCAATAACATGATCCTCCCCTGTTGTTCGTGGCTGATAGTATGAAGTCCCTAAAGCAGGAATTACAATAAAGGATGCAAACAGCAATACAAGCATTATCCCGAGAATCCATTCGCCAGTGCGGGATTCCTTCTCTCGGGTCTTTTTAAACCAGGATATCAAATAATCGGTGCCGAAAACCGCCGCTATTGGGATAATAATGACGAGATAGGAAATGTTTCTTAATGCACCTGTACTAATGGAGATGTCTTCTAAACTCCGCTGGAATTCAGGAAAGATACAAACCGCCAGAGCAGCGACCATTAAACTCTTGCCTTTTGCATCAAGACGGAAAAAGCCGAAACATGAAAGCAGCACATGAATAGGGCCTAACCATATGGGAATTGATGCAAGGCCCTTTGACAGATTTGTAGGAAGAACTGCAATCTGGTAAAGACTTCCAGAGGGAACAACATGTTTTGTAACTCTTCTATGTACAAACATGCATATCAGGCACAGCGAATATATCAGGGCTGACAAGAGAATTACATATGTGAATTGAGCCTCAACAAATAGATTTGTATATAATATACTACTCAGATCGGCAGCAAATGGAATATAAAGATTATTTGTAAGAAAATTGCCCGGCGTAAGAAACATAGTTGCTTTATCAATATACTGAGGATGTATGTAAGGAAAGGCTAAAACGGCAATTACATATACAAACAGCATAGTTACTGACAGGAGAAACATCGGTTTTGAGAACTTACCCCAGATCAAACTATATAGAATCAGGAACGCAAGCGATAAGGAGATCAGAAAAATAAAGGTTCCTGTATGCATAATCGTGATTATAAATACGCTCACAATCATCATTATTGCAAATTTCCAATCGAATTTTTCTCCCAATGCGCAATAGAGAGACATTAGCACAAAAGGCAATACTGTGGACGACGGTCGGAAATTGACGGCAATTAGTGCGATTGTCGGCATGGAAAGAAGAAAAAGAAGTGCTAGTAGTTTCTGCGTCTTTGTTTTTAAGAATATGTCCGAATATAAATAGAAGGTCATAAGCAGAATAAAAATGGATATCAGGCCGTAGAGGTACGATGCAGTATGCGGATCCGCTCCAATGATTTTGGCTATTGTCCCACCTAAGAGCCATAAGGCAAATGGATATGTATAAGGTGCATTCGGATCATCAGGGTTGGATACCATCCCACTGACGCTCTGATAAAATTCCGCCAGCGAATCCGATAGGCACATCTGGTTACTGTGGAAGAGATGCGTGTATTCGTCAGTACCGAACAATTGTCCATATGAAAGTGTTGGAACAATAAACCCGATAATCACGACAATAAATAAGAAAAGGAAAATTAAATTGTAGCTGCTCTTCTTATCAAGCCCTAACAGTGAGATTCCATCTTTAATTTTATTAAAAAGAACCTGCTTTACATTCATGTATTTCCGTCCATGCAATTAAATAAATCAATCGCACCAGAATGCTTCATTTAAGTACTTATATTAACATAAATAATCCTTCTTATTGATAACTACTATCTTTTAAGCTTGAAGAGGATCTTTGAGAATGGCTTCAGGATTCCAAAAATCAATGTATAATTATATATTGGCGAGATCCCACCAAACATACTTATGGAGATACTTTAAACCAACAGTATACCGGGATTGATTAATTAAAGATGAAATAGATCGTGGGAATTTTGCTAAGGGGTAGATAACGTAACAAAATATAAGAATAAACAATATGACGTTGAACAAATTTTATTAAAATCCGGGCTCCAATGCTTTAAAGATATATTTAAGTCTAATCTGAGATTGATTCATTTAATTACAATGATGTGGTCATATGGAAATAACTCAGAATATCATTAAGAAATGGTCAGATTTCTCCCTCTCGCTATTGCATATCCTTGCCATGTTAATGCCTTTTGGCAGGATTAAAAGAGAATTGTACCGATTGAGGGGCACGTTTATTGGAAAAAATGTAGATATTGCACAATTCGTTTTTATTGAGGATTCATCCCCTTCATTAATTCATATTGAGGATTATGTTGATATTGGCCCAAAAGTAACGATTGTTACCCATGACTCGAGCTTACATTGTGTTGATCCAAAAATCCCAATCCAATATAAAAAAGTATTGATTAAAAAAAACGCATATATTGGAGCTGGCGCTACAATCCTTCCTGGAGTTACAATCGGCGAATATTCGATTGTGGCAGCCGGAGCTGTCGTCACGAACGACGTTCCCCCTTTCACTATTTTTGCAGGCGTTCCAGCTAGAAAGATCGGAACGGTTCAAGAAAAAATAGCAAAATACGATGCAACGTATGAATCGCCCAAATATGTATAAAATGAAAAATACATCTCACTTACTATAATATAATCAATACAAAAATTGAATACAGGATTGTGATCATGCCGATAAAAGGGAATCTCGGATATTCTGTATCTTCAACATTAAGCACAATTGTGATTTATTATTAATCGTAATTTGATGAGGACTTGTTGCATAGTATTATTTTTGGAAATATCTTCCATTTTAAATCTGGGAATAATCCCTCCAAATAGGCAAAGGCAAGGAATGAATTGATATAGGTTATTCTGGAATAAAGGTTATTATAGTCGTATTCAGGTATTATGCCCCACATTGCATACCGGTGCTGTTCATACTCCATTCTTTTCTGTTTCGACCTAGCAACTCTGATTGCAATATCAGATAAGGTTTCAGACCTTTTAATCATGCTCTTTAATGATGAAGAAAGAGAGAGACCTAAGTGAGTGGTGCATTCAATTTGTTTTAATGCTTCAAATTCTGAAGTGAATAAGCGTTCTCCTACATATTTTCGATAGAATATTTTTTTAATTCTATTTGACACAGGTACTCTACTATAGAAATCCATCAACTCAGCATCACAGAGTGGGATTCTCCAATCGAAACCGAAGAATTCAAACGCTCTGAATCCATTCAATATAAGCTTTGCAGTTCGCTCTTTTAAAGCAAACAATTCCAATGCATCAGCACAGGATTCACTGTCATGAACATGGATGTCCTCAAAAGTTTGCAGAATCTTTTTTTTGAAAAATGGTATGAGATCAATTGCACCATCAAATTGCCTGAGGTGATAGTGTTGCTTTACGATATCTTTCAGGAGCTTTTCAATAGTATAGTCCTGATCTTTGGAATAATCATGAGGGATAAAAACGCCAGGGAATAAATCAGTATGTCCCGGAACAAAAACGGCGTTATCGTTTAATTTTCCATCATCATTTAGCTCCTTTATAGCAAGAAAATCCTGAATATATGGCAAAGAGGTCAGATTTCCAGCATATGTATTATACTCTTTCATCATATCGCTGTGGTAGCACGCATACCATTTGTCTTCAGTATACTCTACATAATGCCAAGGGTAACCAACCGCTTCCGAAACTTGCCTGCTTATCTTTGCCTCAGGCCAATTCTTACTTCCATAGCTGAAACAAATTACATTATCCACGCCCAGTCGCTTCAGCATGGCAATGATCAGCCGAGAATCCAATCCTCCACTCAATGGCACGACTATTTGTTGATCCTTTGTTGATGCAATGAGTCTCTTAAAGACACGCACCAAAACCTCATCAAGACGGTTTAACAAGACCTCCTCAGGGTCCTTGAAAAAATTCTCATGCTTAAAACGATAATAGCATCCAGTGGTGAGATTTTCCGTTGCTAGATCATAGAGAAGATATTCCCCTGCCTGGAGTTGGGATATTCCATCAAAAAGAGTCTCAGAGCCTGTGACGTATCCCGTGACAAGTAACTCTACACTGTTACATTCATTAAATGGGGAATTTATTAACTCTCTTATAAAATTTGCATCATCGGAAATGATTAGATTTAATTCGGTCTTTGTATAAAAAAGAGGAATGCTTCTCAAACGATCAACAACAACGAGGGTGCGATCCGGCAGATCAAGGATAAATGCAAATGTTCCATTCAGAGTACGAAGGAACTGCTCAAGCGTATGTTTATTATTGTACAATTCTGAAATGAGTCGGGCAATCATCGCCCCATCAAGCAATTCGTCTCCGTAAAACACTGTTCCTTTGAACCAATACCCTATCTCATCAATTGTACCGCATGTCCAAGGATAGTAGCGGTTATCCACATGGATCTCTATATTCATCGCATTACCTTCCTATTTTTATATTAGCCTGTTCCCGCTAATGTCAGATCCTCGGACATAATGACAATTTTCAAACTAATTCCGTTAAGAGTTGCAATGCAATTGTGATTTTACTAAAATATAAATATACTTACATCAGCTTTTTTCTAAAATCAATTTGCACATTCCGACTTTACAACTTTCATCGCATTCTCGAGGAATTGAGTCTTGAATCCAATAAGAGATTTCTCTGATGTTTTCCAATCCTATCGAGCAATATGACGCACTTATTTCAGCACTTTCAGGCGATAATCGTGTGATATCTCATAACTGCGCAAAAAATATTCTTTCTCCCTCTTGTTCCAAGATCTGCGACAGAATAAATAATTGGTTGGATTAATATATCGTATGAGTGTTGATTTACGAGAAAAATTTGGATTCAGCATGATTCAGCAACAAGTGTGTTGAAAGGAGGAGAATCTGGGCAATATGGGAGGGATTATTATACAAACGATGTAAAAGTGCCGGTCGTAAAAAAGAGTCTATCGCATTGGATAATTTGATGAGTATGGACTTTTTGAGAGATGATCAAAAGTTACTTATTTTTATGCTATTTATAAAACATTATGGCAATTTTTAAGAGACTAATTCAAAATTTTGAGAATAACTACTACATATTGAGAATGAAAGAGAGAACTTTGTTGAGACGAAATCAAGAATTAATTTATCATATGAAATTAGCAAAACAGCGATATGATGGATGTGAGAATAAAAAACCAAAGAGTCAAATAGAAAAAGAAATGGATTTATGCAAAAAGTACTGGAGATGCAACCCATTTCATTACACATTTTATGATTTGTACAAAGATGACTATGACTTAACGGATCGTCAACTGATTAATTACATTCCTTCTTTTTTCTGGTATGACCTATTTCATAGATATTATATACCAACAAAGGAATCAATTCTTATTGATAATAAACTGATTACCGAGCAGATATTCCGCAGTAACGAGATTTCACAACCCGAAACATTAATTAAGTTGATAGATGGCCATTTTTTTTCTGAAAATATGCAGAGAATACAATTTAACGACATTCAGAGAAAAATAACCGAAAGTAGTTGGAACAAAATATTCGTCAAGCCTGCTGTAGGATTAGGTGCTTATGGCACATATGTATTTAAAATAAATGAGGATGGATTCTTTACCACCACGGATAACATAACCTTTAACGAAGCATTCCTCAAGGGAATCGGGACCAGAAATGACTACATTGTCCAACCTGGAGTTGAGCAACACCAGAAAATGTCGGAGATATACCCTCATGCATTGAATACACATAGAGTGATAACAGAATACAAAGACGACTCTGCAGAGGTTTTATGTGCATTTTTACGCATTGGGAGAGGGGGAGCGGATGTTGACAATGCCTCCCAGACTGGCATAATGACTGGAATTGATATAAATACGGGAAAATTGAATGATGTCGCATTATCATTTTATAACCGGGAGTGTTATAAAAATCACCCTGACACTGGATATTCTTTCAAGAATTATGATACTGCCCAATGGGATGAAATAAAAAATTTTGCTATTGAGTCCGCAAAAAAGTTTCCAAAATTCAAACACCTGGGCTGGGACATAGGTTTATCCAAGAATGGTCCCATCGCTATTGAAACAAATCTGAATTTTAGTATAGATTCTACACAAATAGTTCTCGGTGGATTAAGAGAAGTATTTCGTATAGATCAGCCAGATTATTATTGGAGAAATCTTAACAGATCACCAAACAACGAAAATTTATGATTAAAATCATTCCAACCTGAGGGTCGCTGGATAGAGAAACTATTTTTCAGGGCAGGTAATCTCCTCTTCTAATATAATAATAATATAATTGTCTTCGCTTCTTCCATATATGGATCGATCTACAGAAAAGTGTCTCCGTTATTCTATCCAAATTTTTAATACTGATCTTTCAGTTATGTCCAATTAAAACCCTCCGTTCACGCTTTTGACTCCTTAAAATGGAGATTAAATCAAACCAAAGTCTCGAGCAATGAAAATTACCGGTTTAAATAATACTACGGGGATTTTCGTCGGTCCATTAACTCATAGTAAGGGGATTGATACACATTAGTAATCTGGGATATACTTAAACATGTAATTGGTTGAGGCAGCAGAATCAAACAATTGATCAGGAGAACATATATTAAATTGAGAAATCCTCAATCATGTATCTCGCGAATTATTCGAAAAAACTCCTCTCTTAGCATAATATCATCAAATAAAATTATCAGATAGTACGCAAGCGTTACCGCTACCGCAAGAATAATCAACATGACCGAATCTGGGTAAAAAAACATCCCGATCATTAATGGAATGACTGTGATACATCCTATCAACATATAGCGGAGTATGTCAAGGAAGGATTCCTTAACACTCACTCCTGCAAGCGAGAGAATGTACATATTCATCCACCCCCAAAATACCACGCCGCTTCCTGAAAAAAGCACCAGTGCAGTCACCGGATTGCCGTACATCCCACCAATACAAAGAGCGACAACGCGTGATACCAATAATAAAACATTAAATGCAAAACTCACACCCTGTTTTTCCAGCACGTTGAAAACACTGCTCAGTGGAGAAGAGATGAACACAAAAAAAAGCCATGGTGCCAGAATTTTTGCATAGAGTCCAGCATTTGCCCAGTCTGACCCCAAGAATATGCTGAACAGATCCTCTCCGATGATTGTTAGAATTAAGAATGGAAATAACCCTATCGAG
>NZ_JARVGN010000220.1 GCF_029762515.1 Methanocalculus sp.
CATTAGAGTAGATCTCCCTGAGGGTATCCCACCCATCCATCGGTTCCATCATAATGTCGAGGAGGATCATGTCCGGCCTGATATCGACGAGGGTATTGAGGCAGGCTCTCCCCCCGTCCGCGGTGATGACAGTATACCCGCACCGTCCCTCCAGCACCTCGGTTATGATCCCCCTGAGCACCTCGTTATCATCGACAAAGAGGATCAGGGGATGTCCGTTCTTTCTCCTGGGTGGCATGCTCCCGGATTCGGTTGCCATGACGATTCATTCTCCTCTCTTCTTTAATAAAGCATTGCTCATGATCCGATCCCGGCGATCCGTTCAATGAGCGGCATCAACCGGTTGACAAAGAGTGTTCCATGATCGATGAGTTCACGGATGAGATTGAGAATGCCATCGATGGTGATGCCATCAGGGAAGATCTCGCCCTTTGGAGGTGGTGGGAGCGGGGTCATCTCCGGGGTCGGCAGGGGTGTGGGGCTCTCTGTTCCTGGTGGTGTGGTGGCCGGGGTGACTGTTGGCACCGGGGTGGGCAGATCGGTTGGTGCCGGAGTCTCTGTCGGGATGATCGTGACAACTCCTGCGGGATGGGCGAAGATCGCACCCTCCCTTACATAGCCGTCAGGCCCGCACTGGGTGATCTCGAGGAGCGGCGCAGTTACTCCGGCGGGCACCACTCCGGTGACGGCAACAGAGAGGCCGAGGTTCTCGCGTGCCGGATAGGAGAGTTCAAAACCCGGGATGGTATAGAAATAGCCGCTCCGGGGGTTTCGTGGGATTTCAGCTCCCCCCTTGTGGATGCTGACCGCCCATGTAGCATTTATTAAACGGGTCTGGAGCCTGAGCGTATCACTTGTTGGAAACGTGATGTGGGGGATTCTGTCGAAGTAGAGGTATGTCCTGAGCGTTGTGGTCTCTCCGGGCTGAAGGAGCCTGGTAGGGGTGGTTGATCGCTCTGACACCGTGAACGCCGAGAGATCCGGAGGGGATGGGGCGGCGACCACCGGATCCGGTGGTGTGCCTGAGGGGACGCTCCCGGCAGGATACGCCGTCTGTGCGATCAGGTACTCATTCTCCCCGCGGAGCGCATAGGAGCCGTCGAGCTGGCGTACTGAGAGTATGGTGATCTTCCCCGGCTCAGCCAGCTGGGGAACGGTGCCCGATACGCGGATAGTCAGGGCGATATCCTCGCCTGAAGGGTAACTGAGCTCCCATCCCGGGATCATCTCCCTGCTCTTACTGCTCTGCTTCAGGGTGCTCACGCCACCCGATCGGTGCATATCAACCGTCCAGCGGGGATTTGTGAGTCCAGTCCTGAGTTCCAGTGTGTCTTCTGATGGGAACGAGCGTGGGTCAAGGCCGGGAAATGTGATGAAGATCTCAAGCTCCAGCTCCTCACCATAGACGGGGTACCCTTCCGGGACCCCCTCGGCACTCTCCACAAGGAAGGCTCCGGCAGAGGAGACCAGAAGGAGCAGCAAGGTAATGCAGAAGGCTCCTCGTCTGAACATACCCAGACATCATCGCCGTGATGAAAGAGGCTTTCGTTTCATACAACAAAGTTTCGTACATGCATCTGACGGTACTCATAGAGAACACCACCTTGATTGACCGGTACTTCCGGAGTGAACCCGGACTTTCATTGTATATTGAGGATGGCGATACCCGCATCCTCTTTGACTGCGGGTATTCGGATCTCTTCATCGGGAATGCCGCTGCAATGGGCATCGATCTCCTTGATCTTGATGCAGTCGTCCTCTCCCATGGCCATATCGATCACACCGGCGGCCTGCCGCCCCTTGCTGCACTTCATATCAGGGCAGGAATCGAGGGGAAACCAGCCAAAGAGCCTCTCTTCATCACCCACCCGGCAACCTTCGGGAGGAAGAAGGCAAAAGAAGGCGGAGATGCCGGCTGCCCGGTCTCCCCTGAGTATCTCTCAATGTTTGGGGAGGTGAAGATCTCCGTCTCTCCGCAGAACGTCTCAGATCGGATCACCTTCCTCGGCGAGATTCCAAGGACTGATCCAAAACAGATAGCACAGAGCAGCGCCTGTGTCAAGACCCAAAACGGGTGGGTACCCGATCCTGTCATCGAGGATTCGTGCCTCGTGTACCGGGGAAGTGAGGGGCTTGTACTCATCTGCGGCTGCACCCATGCAGGGATCGAGCATACGGTTGCATACGCGCGGAGTGTCTGCGGGGATGATCGGGTTGCAGCAATCATCGGAGGTCTCCACCTCTATTCGGCAACACCTGCCCGGATCGATGAAGTCTCCCGATGGTGTGCAGAGTCGGACATTGGCGTCATCTTTCCCTGTCATTGTACCGGGCTTCCTGCAACCATTGCACTCTCTCATCACCATGCAATCACGCCCATCGGGGTGGGATCATACCTCTCATGGGATGAATAATGCGGTTTTAGCCGGACAAAGTTTAAACTCTCTGCAGTTCGAATGATGCATATGGTTGTTCCCTCAAAGGTATTCTTCACAAAAGGGGTGGGTGTCCATAAAGACAAACTCGCCTCATTTGAGCTTGCACTCAGGAAAGCCGGGATCGAGAAGTACAATCTTGTGTATGTCTCGAGTATCTTCCCACCAAACGCAACGATCGTCTCCCCGGAAGATGGTCTCAAAGAACTCAATGCAGGCGAGATCGTCTACTGTGTGATGGCACGGAATGAGACGAAGGAGCCAAACCGCCTGTTATCATCTGCAATCGGACTCGCACTCCCAAAAGATGCAAATGAGTACGGGTACCTCTCAGAGCACCATGCCTATGGTGAGACTGCGTTTGTCTCGGGTGAATATGCAGAGGATCTTGCCGCAACGATGCTTGCGACCACCCTTGGGATCGAGTTTGATCCCGATAAGGCATGGCAGGAACGGGAACAGATCTATAAGGCGAGTGGAAAGATCATCAAGACGACCCATATCTGCCAGTCTGCAGAAGGTGATGCGGATGGTAAATGGGTGACCGTCCTTGCAGCCGCTGTCTTTGTCCTCTGAAGCAGGATAATCAGCATCCAACTTTTTTAGAAGGTGGTCAGAATATGGAGATCATAGGCATCCCTTTTACAGATCTCTATACCTGGGTTCTCATCCCCATCTTCATCGTCATCGCACGTATGTTCGATGTCAGCATGGGAACCCTCCGGATCATCTTTGTTGCACGGGGGTACCGGTTCCTTGCACCTGCACTTGGGTTCTTTGAGGTGATCATCTGGCTCCTTGCCATCGGGGAGATCATGAAGAACCTGAATAATCCTGCCTGTTATATTGCCTATGGGCTTGGGTTTGCGCTTGGGAATTATCTGGGCATCATCATTGAAGATCACCTCTCCATCGGCCAGGTGATCGTCAGGGTGATCACAAACCGGGATGCATCACAGCTGGTTGATGCATTAAAACAGAAGAATTTCGGTATCACCTCGATCAATGCCGAAGGTGTAACCGGGGATGTCAAACTGATCTTCTGTGTCATCAACCGTTCCCGGCTCACCGAAGTGATCGAACTGATAAAACACTTTAATCCAAATGCCTTCTACTCGATTGAGGATGTCCGATCGGTAAAAGAGGGGATATTCCCCCTTGAAAAACCGGGTTTTCTCAGTTCACGGCTGAACGCGATGAAGATCCGGAGAAAACAGAAGTAGCCTCACCTTCTCTTGATCTGCTCGATCGCTTCGAATGCCTCACGGCGTACAGAAGGATCGCTGTCATGGAGGAGATCAGTCAGCGGCTCATGTGCCTCGAAGCTCCTGATCTCACCAAGGATCACCGCGGCACGTTTTTTGACCGAGGGGTCCTCGTTCTTCAGGTACACGATAAACGATGGAATCGCAGGCTCTCCGATCCCGGCCAAAATCTCCATT
>NZ_JARVGN010000221.1 GCF_029762515.1 Methanocalculus sp.
GGTCAACGCCCCAGGCGAGGTTTACCGCAGTCGGACGCGCAGAGCGGAGCACTGCCGCGTCCTTGTTCACAGAGGCAGAGAAGGCAGATTCCAAACCCCCAAGCGCATTTTTGCATGCAAGGGCAACACCGTATGCACCGGCGACCCCAAGCGCAGGCGCTCCCCGGACTTCAAGCCGCTGGATTGCCTGCACAAGCCTCGGAACATCGGAGCAGACCACTTCACGATACTCTTCAGGAAGGAGGGTCTGCTCGATCAGCCCGACCCCGCCTTCCTCCCACCAGATCGTCCGGCCCCGCATCATTCACCGGCAAGGAGGACATCACGGGTCGCCCGCATCGCAGCAGCACCCGCCGTCATCACCGAGTCAGGGATATCGCGGGGGGCGGTCACCGTTCCCGCACAGTAGATCCCGGGCCTGATCGTTCCCACCGGGTCAAGCTTCAGATCAGAGGTATTCAGGAAACCATTCTGGTCCATTGGTATCCCGAGCCGCTCTGCAATCGCCTGCGTATCCGGCACAGGCTCAAACCCGACCGAGAGGACGACGAGATCGGCGTGGAGGTTCACAAACTCTCCAGTCTCCGTATTCTCAAGCGGAAGGATCAGATCACCCTTCCCTTCGATCACCTCGCCGGGGAAACCACGAATCAGGCGGACCCCTCCTGCTTCTGCACGATTGAGATATTCCTCGTACCCCTTCCCATAAGCGCGGATATCATTGTAGAGGATCGAGACCTCGCAATCCGGATAGTGCTCCAGGATCAGCATCGCATTCTTCAATGCATACATGCAGCAGACCGAAGAGCAGTAAGTCCGCTTCAGCTGGATATCGCGGGAACCGACACACTGGACAAAGACAACGGATTGTGGAGTCTTCCCATCAGAGAGGCGGCGGACTTCTCCGCCGGTTGGTCCGCTCGCATTGATCATCCGCTCGAATTCGAGGCTCGTGATCACATCAGGGTAGCGGTTGTAGCCAAATATCCTCTTCTTTTCTGCATCAAAGAGCTGATAGCCGGTTGCGAGGATGATGCTTGCCGCCTCGATCACCTCGGTCCTCTCAGTATCCTCGCGAAGAACCGCCTCTCTCCCGCAGATATCATAGCAGAGCCCGCATTCGATGCAGTGTTCTGCATCACGGACAACGATATTCGGCACAATCTGCGGATGCGATTTGTAGATCGCCTTTCTAACCCCGATACCGGCATCGAACCGGTTATAGACCTCAACGGGGCAGATATCAATGCAGTCGCCGCATCCATTGCAGAGGCTCGAATCAACATACCGGGGATGCTGGAGCACCGTCACCCTGAATGCACCGACATCCCCCTCGATCTCCTGCACTTCAGCAAGGGTGCGGATGGTGATCAGCGGGTGCCGCTCAACATCCACCATCTTCGGCGAGAGGATGCACATCGAACAGTCGTTCGTCGGGAAGGTCTTGTCGAGCTGGGCCATATGGCCGCCGATACTTGGCTCACGCTCGATAATGGTCACCGGGATTCCGTGGTTGGCAACATCCAGTGCCGCCTGGATACCGGCAACACCCCCTCCGATAACAACAACCCTACGCATCAGAATACCCCCGTGCAAGATCAACATAGACAGATGCATTCTTCAGAATAGATGCACGCTGCTCGTCAGTCGTCTCCGAGACCACCTTCCCCGGCACCCCGAGGACAATGGAATTTTCCGGGATCACTTTTCCTTCTGTGACAACAGCGCCCGCGCCAATGATACTGCCTGATCCGATCACCGCACCATTCATCACGATGGCGCCCATCCCGATCAGCACGTCATCTGCGATGGTGCAGCCATGCACAATCGCGCCATGGCCAACCGAGACACCGGAACCGATGGTTGTCGGGTTGCCGGGGCTGCCATGGAGGACGGCATTATCCTGGATATTTGATCGATCCCCTACCACGATACGGACACGATCAGCCCGGATCACCGCCGAAAACCAGACACTCACATCCTCGCCGAGCACTGCATCACCAACAACCGTTGCGTTATCGGCGATGAAAGCGCACCTGCCGGTGGACCCACCATTACACATAAGAGTATATATGTAGAAGGGTAGTTGCATGAACGTTATGGTAGGAGGCACCTTTGATCCCCTCCACATCGGCCACAAGGTCCTTCTCAGGAGATCGTTTGAAATCGCCGGAAAAGAAGGCTTTGTCACAATAGGTCTCACTTCTGATGATTTTGCTTTACGCAAGAGCCATCCTGTCCGTCCCTACAGTATCAGAAGGGATGAGCTGATCGCATGGATTGAGTCTATGTCATTTCCTGCCGGCTACCATGTCGAGTGCCTCGCCGACCGCTTCGGATCAGCATTGAATGAGGACTTTGAGGCTCTTGTCGTCTCAGAGGAGACATTCCCTGTTGCAGAGGAGATCAATTCCCTCAGGGGAGAGATGGGAAGAGGAAAAGTGGATATCTACCAGATCCGCTGTATCATGGCAGATGACGGGAAGATCGTCTCAAGCACACGAATCTACCGAAAAGAGATCGATCCGGAAGGCCACCTGATCAGATGATATACGACGCAATATCACGCGTTATGAGGGTGTCGCAGTACCGGCACCGGTATCCCCTCTTCTGGCAGGCAAAAGAGCTCTGAATTGGTTCATTCGCATTTGAGATGCAGCCGGGATTTGGGCATCTGATCACCCCGATCACCTCAGATGGGATCTCAACACCAATCTTCTCCTTGACCTGATACTCCCTGATGATATTGATACTCGCCTTTGGTGCGATCAGGGAGATCCGGTCGACCTCTTCTTTCAGGAGTTCCCGGTTCTCGATCTTGACGATATCCTTCTTCCCCATCTGACGGCTTTCGACATTGGTTGCCACAGAGAGCTCTTCAATCGTCCTGCCAGCGATCCCGAGGATTCGGAGGACAGAGAGGCCCTCGCCTCCATCGATATGATCGATCACGGTCCCGTTCCGGATAGGGCTGATCAGAAGCCCCTCTTCCGGCTTTCTCTTCATAACAACACCTTCTGGAGCATCGCCATCCGGACGGGGACACCATTCCTCGCCTGTTCGAAGTACCGTGCACAGGGCATTTTGTCCACCTGCGGATCGATCTCATCAACACGTGGCAGCGGATGCATCAGGATGAAACGCTCTGGCACATCAGCAAGCATCTCCGGGGTCACCCTGTATCCCGAGGCAACTGAGGCATAGGCACCGGGATCAGGGAACCGCTCCCTCTGTATCCGGGTCACATAGAGGACATCGAGATCGGTTATGATATCTTCCAGATGCTCATGCACAACGATCTTTGTACCGGTGTCCTGGAGATCGTGGATGAGGCTTGGCGGCAGTTCAAGCCCCGGAGGAGTAATAGTATGGATAGTGACGCCGTACCGCGAGAGGGCGCTTGCTAGGGAGTGTACAGTCCGCCCATACCGGAGATCGCCAAGGAACCCGACATTTATTCCATCAAGCTGCATCGACTGCCTGATGGTAAAGAGATCAAGGAGAGTCTGTGAAGGGTGCTGTCCCGCACCGTCACCGGCGTTGATCACCGGGACATCAGAAAATTCCGAGGCAAGCCGTGCCGCACCTTCCTTTGGATGCCTGAGGACGATCGCATCAGCATAGCCCGAGACAACCCGGATCGTATCAGCGAGGGTCTCGCCTTTGACGATTGAGCTCGCCTCAATGGATCCGAGATTGATCACCTTTCCGCCAAGCCGGAGCATTGCCGATACAAAAGACATCTGTGTCCGGGTGCTTGGTTCAAAAAAGAGATTGGCGAGTATCTTTCCATTGAGTGCATCGGGATCAAAGTCACCCTCTTCGATCGCAGATGCGCGATCAAGGATATCAT
>NZ_JARVGN010000222.1 GCF_029762515.1 Methanocalculus sp.
TGAAGGCGATCTGGAGCTTCCGCCTCCGTTCCGTCTCGGCAAGGGCCCGCTTTATCGAGTCTGTCATTTTGTCAGCATAGAGGACGACACGGGAGTTCGCGTTCCTCGCAGCCCTGCCGATCGTCTGGATCAGGCTCTTCTCGTTTCTCAGGAACCCTTCCTTGTCTGCATCCAGAATGCCGACGAACCCGACCTCGGGAATATCCAGCCCTTCCCGGAGCAGGTTGATCCCGACCAGCACATCGAAGGTGCCGAGCCTGAGCTGCCTGATGATCTCCGTTCTCTCAAGCGTTACAATCTCGGAATGGAGGTACCGTGTCTTGATCCCCCGCCCGATGAGATAATCCGTGAACTCCTCGGCAAGCTTCTTGGTGAGGGTGGTCACAAGCACCCGGTCCCCCTGCTCGATGGTGCGGAGGATCTCCCTCTCCAGATCCTGGGTCTGCCCGTCGATTGGCCTCACCTCAACCACCGGATCGACGAGGCCGGTCGGCCTGATGATCTGCTCTACCACCTGTTCGGCATGTTCTGCCTCATAGCTTCCGGGGGTTGCCGAGACGAAGACGACCTGCTTCATGTACCCCTCAAACTCATGGAACTTCAGGGGGCGGTTATCAAAAGCGCTTGGGAGGCGGAACCCGTACTCGACCAGGTTCTTCTTCCGTGCATAATCGCCATTGAACATCCCCCGCACCTGCGGCAGGGTCTGGTGGCTCTCGTCTATGATCAGGAGAAAATCGCCGGGGAAATAGTCGAGGAGGCAGTACGGCTTCTCGCCTGCGGATCTCCCGTCAAAATGGCGTGAATAGTTCTCGATACCTTTACAGCTCCCGGTCTCCTCGATCATCTCGATATCAAAGAGGGTACGCTGGCGCAGCCGGTGCGCCTCGATCATCCCGAGCGTCGGGAGCACCTCGTCCAGTTCGGCCCGGATTGACTCAACCGCCCGCTTCCGCTCGTCTTCCGGGGTGACGAAATGGCGGGCGGGATAGACATGGAAATACTCCATCGTGGAGAGCCGCCGCCCGCTCGTCTTCTCGATCTCTGATATCCGGTCGACCGTGTCGCCGAAGAGCTCGATCCTGATGATATCATTGAAGTATCCGGGGATGATCTCGATGGTATCGCCACGCACCCGGAACCTTCCCGGCATCAGTTCGGTGTCGTTGCGCTCGAACTGGATCTCAACCAGCCGCTCGATGATCTCCCGCTGCTTTGCCTTCTCACCGCACCGGAGCTCAAACCCGAGGTTCCGGAAATGTTCGGGGTTGCCGAGGCCGTAGATGCAGGAGACCGAGGAGATGATGATGGTGTCGTTGCGTGAGAGGAGCGAGGCGGTTGCGGAGAGGCGCATCTGCTCGATCTTCGGGTTGATATCCGCATCTTTCTCGATATACTGGTCTTTTCTTGGAAGATAGGATTCCGGCTGGTAATAGTCATAATAAGAGACGAAGTATTCGATCCGATTCTCAGGGAAGAAGTCCTGAAATTCATTATAGAGCTGTGCCGCAAGGGTCTTGTTATGGGCAAGGACGAGGGTGGGCATCTGGAGTTCTGTGATTAAGTTTGCGATCGTGAAGGTCTTCCCTGATCCCGTCACCCCGAGGAGGGTCTGTTTCCCCATCCCCCCGGAAAAACCGCTGGTTAAACCCCTGATGGCATCAGGCTGGGAGCCTGCCGGTTTGAAGTCCGCGTGTAGGGTGAAGTTCATGGAATAACCTTCTTTCTTCGCTTGATCCTGTTATAGCTGACGGCGAACCGGTGCGCCTCGTCCCTGATCTCCTGGATGAGGAGGGAGGCGGGATCGTCTGAAGGCACCGGGAGGGGATAGGGGAGTTTCGGGAGATAGATCTCCTCCTCCCGTTTTGCAAGCGCAATGACGGGGATATCGAGATCGAGCTTATTCAGCTCGGCATATGCGGCCGAGAGCTGTGCTTTTCCGCCATCGATGACGATTAAGTCCGGCATCTCCCCGTCTTCTGCAACCAGCCGCGAGTACCGCCGCGAAACCACCTCCCGGATCGATCCGGGATCATCCCCCCCGACGGCACTCTTCAGGGAAAACCGCCGGTATCCCCGCTTATCAGGCTTTCCGCCGACGAACCGGACCATCCCCCCGACAGCGGCGGTGCCGGAGAGATGCGAGATATCAAAACACTCGATCACCTCGGGATCAGCTGCCAGCCGGAGTGCCCGCCCAAGCGCCTTCACCCGCTCACTCCCCGAGAACCAGGTGAGATCGACATTCTTTGCAGCAAGATCAAGGAGTTCCCGTTTTGCCCCCTGCTTCGGGACGGTGATGGTGACGATCTTCCCCCGGATCTCAGCCAGGTACCCGGCTATCGCCTCATCCACCGTCTCCGGGAGGATCACCTCGCCCGGCACCTCATGGTCGCTGTAGTACTGGACAAGGAACTCGGAGAGGAATCCGGGTGTTTCATTGAACCGGAACTCCTCTTTTTCGACCAGTGTCCCGTTCCTCTGGTGGAAGAGGAGGAGGAAGACCTCGCCGCCGGTGATCCGGTACTGGATGACATCCCCTTCGCTGGCTCTTCTCCGGGCAGCCATCCGCCTCCCGGAGAGATGTTCGAGGGCAGTGATCGTCTCCCTGATCGTGATTGCAGACTCAAATTCGCAGTTCCGGGATAGCTGTTCCATCCCGGCTTTCAGATCAAAAATCAGCTCCCTTGTCCTGCCTTTCAGGACCTCCTCTGCCTGCCGAACCCGTTCTGCATATGCCTCTTTGGAGATCTCCCCGATGCAGGGTGCCGGGCAGGTGTTGATATGGTAGCGGAGGCAGGCACGTTTTGGGAGCCGCCTGCATGAACGGAGGCCGAAGATCTTCTTCACCATCGCAAGCAGCCGATCCCGCTCACGGGCAGAGACGAAGGGGCCGAAGTACCTCCCTTCTGCCCCTGCCTTCCGGGCAATCCCGATCCTTGGGAATGGATCGCCGGAGATATGGATGAAGGCGAAGCTCTTTGCATCCTTCAGGTCGATATTGTATTTTGGCTGGTGCCGTTTGATCAGCGTATTCTCTAAAATGAAGGCTTCTGTCTCGTTTGCTGTTGCGATGAAATCAACAGATCTGATCGCATCAACCAGCACAGCGGTCTTTGGATCCAGCCCCTTCTTCGTAAAATAGCTCTGCACCCGCTTCCTGAGGTTCTTTGCCTTGCCGACATAGATGACGGTGCCGGATTCATCAAGAAAAAGATATGAACCCGGCTCTTCGGGAATATGGGTGGTATCGATCATGGCTCAAGGAGGGGCCTGAGGAACCGGCCTGTATGGCTCTCAGGTACACCTGCGATCTCCTCAGGAGTCCCTGCCGCGATGATCTCCCCGCCGCCATCACCGCCTTCGGGGCCGAGATCGATGATATGGTCTGCGGACTTGATCACATCGAGGTTATGCTCGATCACAACGACCGTATTCCCCTTCTCCACAAGATCGTCGAGCACCGAGATGAGCTTGCTGACATCATGGAAATGAAGGCCGGTTGTCGGCTCATCAAGGAGATAGAGGGTCCTGCCGGTCGCCCGTTTTGCGAGTTCGCGGGTGATCTTGATCCGCTGCGCCTCCCCGCCTGAAAGGGTGGTGGCACTCTGCCCGAGCTTGATGTAGCCAAGCCCCACGCGGCAGAGTGTCTCAAGCTTCTGGCTGATTGCGGGGATATTCTCGAAGATGCTCCGTGCCTCCTCGACACTCATCGCGAGGACATCCGCGATCGTCTTTCCCCGGTACCGGACTTCAAGTGTCTCGCGGTTGTACCGCTTCCCTTTGCATTCTTCGCACTCGACGAAGACATCGGGGAGGAAGTGCATCTCGATCTTGATG